>JBAUNL010000386.1:0-6137 GCA_049579205.1 Rhodomicrobium sp.
TGGCGAGCAGAGACAGCCGCTGTAAAGCGGGCGACCAGCAAGCCAGAATTTGAAGATCGCCCGCCTGAGATTCCCTCATAAAAGCCTAACCTACGGAAATATCAAAGCTCTCTATAGGCAGGGCAGCCAAGCAGCGGAGAACCAAGGGCTTTCATTTCTTATTTTTCTAGTTTTCGTCAAAGACGGCTATCTCGAATTTAGATCCCGCAGCTTTCGAGAGCGTTAATGCGTTGAATGCACTGATGATCGAACCCTTTCAGATCGAGGAGACTCGATGCCTCATCTCCTGACTACACGGCCGCAACAAGGATTAGTGGATTGGGCCGTCTCAAGGAGCGCCGGATTTGAGCCCCGATCAATTGTCTTCGCGCGTGTGTGTTTCGACGCGGAATAAGAACAAAGGAACTGGATCAACAAGGAGGATGACACTACGCCAGCCGCTCAGCTACCGTGATCCCAACACCGAACCTCTCCACGAAAACGGGGCAAGTCCAGTTAGCGTGCCCGGAAGTTTTCCCAGAATGGTGACGGCCTTCGCCACAGAACGACCGCCGAGATAAACGTGGGCTTTGTTTAGGCTTCCGCGCTTTGCGATACGCATCTGTGGCGCGAAAGACGCAAGTATCAAACAAACAACTGCGGCGTTGATACACAGTCAAACTTTCGTGAGTTTGGCAATTGCCATGCAATCCGATTAGCTCGAAGATTGCGGTCGTATTTTTGGGGGGGGATTAATGCGTTTGTTGCCGCGCGTCGAGGACTGCGGCCTATATGGGCGACGCTTGCACGAGCGACGGAGCAGTGATCGCAATAAAGCAGGCAGACGCACAGCTATGCTTGCGGTGGCTGCTATCGTGTGCGGAATCCTGTCGGGCTTCCATGGGCCGGCCAGAGCCATTGATGTTGAAGGCAGCGACGATTCCATTGCGGCGCTCGGGAAGTATGTTCAACGCATTACCAATTCTCAGCCTCAGAGCATCCCTGCGGAGGAGACTGGACCAGCAGCCGGTGACGCCGACCGCGGTGCATTGGGCGAGAACACCTACAGCCTTTTAGTATCGGCGCCAACGGATGATTTGACAGGCCGGAACGATCCGATCGCGGGGTTGCACGACTATATTCAACGTGTTTCAAACCCTCAGGCCGATAGGGCACCCGCTAGCATCGCCCGCGGCGATGGCGATGTGATACTGCCGCCTTTCACGCAAGACGTTGAAGCCAAGACCGAAGACCGCCAGAAGCTTGCCGACGCCGATAGCCTTTTCGACGCACTAAAAGGCTATTTGGAAAAGCCGGATAGCCCGGCTCCAAGCGATAGGCCTTCGCCGCCGCCCTCACCGGCGCACCAATCATACGTCCCGGCCGTACTAGCGACCGAAGTGGGATCAAAGGTTTGCCTCGGCTGCCACGCCGCCCAGGCCGAAGGTTTCAGCCATACACTTATGGGCCGGCTGCATACCCAGGGCAAACTGGAATGCGAAAACTGCCACGGTCCAGCCTCAGCCCACCTGCATTCTGTCGGCTGCTCGGCTTGTCACGGCGACGGCGGGATCAGCAGAAGGCCCGGAATTCCGAGTCTGGCGGGCCTTGAGCCGCAGTATCTGCTCTCGGCGATGAAAGCTTACATCAGCGGTCAGCGCAAGCACGCCCTTATGAAGGCGCTTCTTTCGGGTTTGGGGGAGGCAGAGCTCAATAAGATTGCCCACTATTATGCCCGGCAAGTCCCAGCCCGCGCTGATACGCCGCCCGTCGGCGACGCCTCGGCCGGACATGCTGCTATCGGCGTGTGTGCCGGGTGTCATGGCGAGGAAGGTTTCAGCGTAGGTCCCAGCGTGCCCAACCTTGCGGGCCAGGATGCGCTATACCTCGCAGACCAGCTGCGAGCCTTCAGGCATGGTTCGCGAGAGAAAGTGGTGGCCTGCGCACCCTGCCACGGCGACCACGGGGTTAGCAAAACGCCCGGAATTCCCAGCCTCGTTGGCTTGGACTCGCAGTATCTCGTCGCGGCAATGAAGGAATACGCTACCGGTCAGCGCAAGAACGCCGTTATGAAAGCTCTTCTCTCTGGCGTGGGGGATGAGGAACTCATTCGCATTGCCCATTACTATGCGCGGCAAAATCCTGGCCGGGCGCAGACCAGGTCTGCCGGCGATGCATCGGCTGGAAAAGCTGCCAGTGCTTCATGTGCGGGATGCCACGGCGAGGGGGGTGTTAGTGCAAATGCCGCGTGGCCGAGCCTGGCAGGGCAGGATGCGCAATATCTCGCTAACGCACTGAAGGGCTATAAGGATGGTTTGCGTAATGATGCGGTGATGAAGGGAATGGCCGCTTCTCTAGATGCGCGCACGATCGCCGACATTGCGAGCTACTACGCGAGTCTGTCTCCTTCCAAACCCAGCACCGCAAAAGATTACGCGCCTGGCGGGCACGATCCCGTCCTGGTCCGCAATGCGCTCGTTGGCTCTCTTGACGATCGCACGATCAATAACATCGCGAGTTACTACGCCAGCTTGCGTCCAGCTGAGTCCAAAAGTGCAGGGAGCGCTCCTGGCGATTATATGCCCAATTTGGTTCGCGTGTCCGCACCTCCCGATGGACGGAGCGTCGGAGGAATCATTTCATTCCGAAAGGATGATCCTGGAAGGACCGTGGAAGAGAACAATGGCATCTGCCTTAACTGCCATGAGCGCGGCGAGCGGGCTTACTGGAAAGGCAGCGTGCACGAAACGCGCGGAGTTGCTTGTACCAGTTGCCACACGATTATGAAGAGCGTGTCGGCCAAGTACCAACTGAAAACGGCCTTCCAGCCGGAAACCTGCTTCCAATGCCACAAGGACCGGCGCGCCCAGATGTTTCGTTCGTCGCACATGCCGATGCGCGAGGGCAAGATCGTATGTTCGGATTGCCATAACCCGCACGGCAGCGTCAGTGAAGCACTTTTGCGCGAAAATTCGATCAACGACAATTGCTACAAATGCCATGCCGAAAAGCGCGGCCCGTTCCTGTTCGAGCATGCGCCCGTGCGCGAAAATTGCCTGAACTGCCACGATCCGCACGGTTCAATCAACGAGTTCTCGCTGAAAATGTCGCGCCCGAGGCTGTGCTTCGAGTGCCACACGGTAGGCCACGCGGAACAAAGCGGAAGGAATAGCGCTGAAACGATGGGCCGCGCGTGCCAGAATTGCCATACCTACATTCATGGCAGCAATAGTCCGGCGGGTGCAGCTTTGCAGCGGTGAGGTAGGCCAAGCAAACAAGGCGATGAGTTTGGGTGAGTAGGCGGATTTTACAAAGGGCTAAAGGAATCTCTTGGGGCTGAGGAGTTCTTTGGGCGGGGTTGGGGTCATGGCACGTCTAGTTGGATTTCTTCAAGCCGGTATTGCTAGCGCAGCGTTTATCGCATCGATTTTTCTCACCGCTGCTGCATACGCTCAACAAGGATGCTGCGAGGGAGGATCGGCAACCGGCGCCAATGCGTGGACTGCCGGGAACAACTGGAAAACATGGGTCGCCGATACTCCGGTTTTCAATCCATCAGCACCGGCGCCGGGATCATGGCCGGTCAGCGCCGAGAGTGAAGCTGGCCTTAAGGATAACACTCCTGCACCATATTGGTGGACGCATGGAGATATCGAGATCGGCGGACGAGACTTCGTCAACGATCCAAGGGTCAGCGGTTCGATATCTGGCAACACCAGCACAGGCGGCTATGTCCATCTCGGCCAGCAAAGCCTGGCAAAGTATTATGAATACAGCATCGTAGCGCCAGGGGCGTTCGGTGGCGGACACATTGCCACCGGCAGCAATGACGGGCTCTACCAACTCGATTTATGGGCCAACAATGTCGGCTCCAACTTTGCCGGCTTTAGCGACCAGTCTTATCTGCTGGAGACGTCGAAGGCCGGTGAGCATTACTTCTCCTTTGCATGGGACCAGACGCCGCATATCTATAGCACAAGCGCGCAGACACCCTTCCTCGGGGTCGGAACGGATAACCTGACATTGCCGACGGGCCTGGTTACTAAGCCATTGACCGGTTCAAGCTACGCCGGCATCGTCCCATATTTGCATCCGATCGATCTGGGGATCGAGCGCGACACCGCATCGTTCGCATACCGATGGACGCCCGCGGAAGCTTGGGACTTCAACGCCGATTATTCCCATATGGACCGGACTGGCACGCAGGCCGGCGGCGTCGTCGAGCTCAATGGCTTTAACCCTACCCAAGTCCCTGCACCGGTTAACGACACC
Organism: Rhodomicrobium sp.; assembly: GCA_049579205.1. Classification (GTDB taxonomy): domain Bacteria; phylum Pseudomonadota; class Alphaproteobacteria; order Rhizobiales; family Rhodomicrobiaceae; genus Rhodomicrobium. The sequence goes on from JBAUNL010000386.1 coordinate 4,252, forward strand.
ACGCAAAACTTCGGCGCGAACGGCGAATATCTCGGCAAGAACCTGTGGGGCCAATACACGTTCAAGGCGGCGTATAGCGGCTCTATCTATACCGACAATCTGTCATCCTTCACCGTGCAAAATCCCTTCTTTCCGACTCTAGGGTCATGCACAGCGGCATCAACGACGGTAAACCCGGTCACGCATGTAATAACGAACACGGCTGGAACGGCAAATTGCGTTGCCGCCCAAATGTCGACGCCGCCTAGCAATGAAGCCAATAGCGTCACTGCAACGGGGACGGCAGATCTGCCGCTCAATACCCGCTATGTAGGCACCGTAAGTTACACGTCCATGACGCAGAATGTGCCTTTTCTGGACATGACGAATAATCCGCTGGCGACGGCGGCCCCCGGCGCGTACGCCGGTTATAATTGGAACCAGGTCAATTTCGGCTTTACCAACCCACTCTTGACTAACCGGGCGACCAGTCTCAACGGCGAGATCGACACGCTTTTGAGCAATAACACGCTGACCACTCGGATCACGCCCGATCTGACGGCGAAATTGAGCTACCGCTATTACGACTTCAACAATCAAACGCCGCAAATTATCTTCCCGAGCTGGGTGTCTTACGATGGGACCGGTTTTAAGGCGCCTCTCGCCGCAGGAAACCCAGGTGGGGGAACTGAAAACGCGGTTGCGAGCCTGTCGCCGGCCTACGTCAAGCAGAATGCGGGGGCTGAGCTGAACTGGCGGCCGGACCGGGAATGGAACTTCAACGCGGCTTACGGTTACGAACGCTACGAGTACTCGGACGCCGATGTCACCGCCACCAGCCAGAATTCCGCGAAACTGTCCGCCGACTGGCGCCCGAATAGTTGGTTCGACGCACGGTTGAGCGGTTACTTTTCCGCCCGGCGCTACGAAAACTATAACTACGACGAACTCGTCGCAGTTAATCAGTTCCCGACTAACCTGGCTACTGTCGGCGGTATTACCTACATCCCGAACTCGAACTTTGAGTATTCGCCGGCCTATCGGCAATTCATGTACGATAACCGGGACGAGACGAAGTTGACCTTCCTCACCAATATCGTTGTGTTTCCAGGGGTTACCATTAGTCCCAGCGTCAAATATCAGGACGATAATTACGGCATCAATCCGATCTACAACCTAGGCGTAGACGATAATAGCTCCGTGAGCTGGGGCGTGGACGTGGTGTATGTCCCCCACCCCGACTTATCGTTGTCGCTTTCGTACTACGAGGAATTTTACAATACCAAGACTTACGCTACGACTTGTCAGCCTAATGGTGCTCATGGTGCATGTGGTGCATCAAACCCATCGGCACTGCCAACCCCCGCGAATCTGGTAGTTACCAACGATAAGGAGCTTGTGAACACCGTAACGGCTGCAATGAGTTACGTCGTTATACCGAACAAACTTACCTTCGACTTGCGCGCTTCGGTCTCCGACGGCATCGATAGTCAGTCCCTGACCAACTGCACGTCGGGGTGCCCCCTCCCGAACAACACGACGCTGTTCGAGCATGCGGAAGCTTCGCTGACGTACAAGTTCGACCCCGAGCTTCTGGCCGCTACCGGCTTCAGGGATACGAAACTCAAGCTGCGTTACGCTTGGGAGCGTAACGCCGTCGCCAACTGGCAGAACGATTCGTTGGCGCCATTCACGTCAACTGTTGCGGCCGGTGCGCTCTGGATGGCTTATGACAACCCGAACTACAATGTGCAAGCGATTAGCGCTTCCCTTATCGTAAAGTGGTAGGAAGGTGATCCAACCGCGCAACCTCTGCCACCGGGATGAATGGGACGGGGGCGGCGGGTTTGCCGCAGGACGGGAACTTGAGCGGTTTTCGGATAACACGTCGTCCGATAAAAACAAAG
>JBAUNL010000387.1:0-7268 GCA_049579205.1 Rhodomicrobium sp.
CGGCCGCCATCTGAAACCCATTACGAAAGCAGAAATGCCAGATTTTTCAATCTAGTACCGCTTGCCCTCCGAAAGCCGACACGAATTTTCGTTTTCAAAAGTCGCGCTTGATCGGCGCTCATGACCCCTTGCGGACTCTTTAGAGACCATGGAAATTCGGGCAGTTTACGAGAAAATGGCTTGTCGGCCGACGCTTCGCCACGCCCACCCTCATGAAATGCGGTGCCTTGCTCAGCTGTAGCTCAAACAGGTGCATCGATCGCGACGCGTGCTATAAACCATTCCCGGTTGTTCGCTCATAAGAAGCGGGTCACGATCGTCTTGAGGAGAGCTTTTTTGCCGCTGATCCCTTCCGATATCAGTTTGCCCGAAATCTAACGACACGGCGCGCCACCAACTTCATCGGCCCAGCATAGGAGATGCTCCCGCAGAAATTTGAAAGGTTGGCGTCGACGATGGATGAACGCCGCTGTCGTCCTTGGACGAGCAAGTGCACGCCGCCGCCCTCATAGACCCGGTAGCCGGGTTGATCACCGTCTCTCGCGGAATAAGTCTGCAGCTGCGGACCGCTGAAATCGTCGCCAACAAAGGGATCGCTTACGAAGGCCAAACGCGACGGATCGACGGGAGCGTCGAACGTCAGCACACCCGGATCACGCTCGTGAGGGATAACCGGAAGTATCATTCTGGCACTCGACGCTTGCTATTGCCAACAGAACCTCCTAATACGGACGCGGTGGCTGGCCGCTCTCCACTGAGCGCAGTGCGCGCGTGCTTTTAGCCCATCAGCATCCTTAGAAGATTCGATTCTAGATATCGAGGTAGAGGCCATGAATTTCCGCCCTCTGCGCGACCGGGTCGTCGTGCGCCGCATTGAAGAAGACACGAAGACCGCCGGTGGCATCATTATTCCCGACACTGCCAAAGAGAAGCCGATGCAGGGCGAAGTCATCGCCGCCGGCCCAGGTACCCGCGACGAGAGTGGCAAGCTCGTGCCGCTTGACGTCAAGAAGGGTGACCGCGTGCTGTTCGGCAAATGGTCTGGCACCGAAGTGAAGATCGACGGCGAAGAGCTGGCGATCATGAAAGAGAGCGACATCTTCGGGGTCATCGAGGGAAAACCGCTGGTGCGCACCTGATCCTGGCCCCGTTCTAAATCCTATGCCGCAACTTACAGGCGGCACTGCCATTTGACCCTCAAAATCTGGAGTGATTACCCATGTCAGCTAAAGACGTCAGATTTTCTCAAGATGCGCGCGATCGCATGTTGCGGGGTGTCGACATTCTCGCCAATGCCGTCAAAGTGACGCTCGGTCCTAAGGGCCGCAATGTCGTGCTGGACAAAAGCTACGGCGCGCCGCGCATCACGAAGGACGGCGTCACTGTCGCCAAAGAGGTCGAGCTTGAGGACAAGTTCGAGAATATGGGCGCGCAGATGGTGAAGGAAGTGGCGAGCAAGACCTCCGACGTTGCCGGTGACGGCACCACCACCGCGACCGTGCTTGCCCAGGCGATCGTCAAAGAGGGTGTAAAATCGGTGTCATCTGGCGCCAACCCCATGGACCTGAAGCGCGGGGTCGACCTTGCTGTGCAAGCGGTTGTCGATGAGCTCAAATCAAAATCGAAGAAGGTCACTAACGACGAGGAGATAGCCCAGGTCGGCACAGTCTCGGCTAATGGCGATTCCGAGATCGGCAATATGATCGCCGAAGCCATGAAGAAGGTTGGCAAGGAAGGCGTGATCACGGTCGAAGAAGCCAAGTCCATGACAACTGAGCTCGATGTGGTCGAAGGCATGCAATTCGATCGCGGCTACATCTCGCCTTACTTCATCACCAATGCCGAGAAGATGGTGGCCGAGCTTGAGGACGCGTCCATCCTGATCCACGAGAAGAAGCTATCCTCGCTGCAACCCCTGCTGCCTTTGCTGGAGGCGGTTGTGCAAGCTGGCAAGCCGCTGCTCATCATCGCGGAGGATATCGAGGGTGAGGCGCTGGCCACGCTGGTCGTCAACAAATTGCGCGGTGGCCTAAAGGTGGCAGCTGTCAAAGCACCAGGCTTTGGCGACCGGCGGAAGGCTATGCTCGAAGACATTGCCATCGTGACAGGTGGCACCTTGATCGCCGAGGACCTCGGCATAAAGCTCGAGAACGTGACGCTAAATATGCTTGGGCGCGCCAAGCGCGTCTTAATCGACAAGGACAATACAACCATCATCGATGGCGCTGGTAAGAAGAAGGAGATCGAGGCCCGCATCACTCAGATCAAGGCGCAGATTGAGGATACGACCTCCGACTACGACAAAGAGAAGCTGCAGGAGCGGCTTGCAAAGCTTGCCGGCGGTGTCGCGGTCATCAAGGTCGGCGGATCAACTGAGGTGGAAGTGAAGGAGCGCAAAGACCGGGTTGAAGACGCTTTGCACGCCACGAGGGCGGCCGTCGAAGAAGGCATCGTACCGGGCGGTGGCGTGGCGCTCTTGCGCGCCGCAAAGGCCCTCGACAAGCTCGCGCCGGAGAATGAGGACCAAAAGGCTGGCATCAACATCATCCGCAAGGCTCTGTCCTGGCCAGCACGATTGATCGCCGCCAATGCCGGTGAGGACGGCGCAGTCGTTGTCGGCAGGATCCTCGAAAAGGGGGCGGCCTACGGCTTTGGCTACAACGCGCAGACGGGCGAGTACGGGGATCTCGCGAGCCAAGGCGTCATCGACCCGACCAAGGTCGTGCGCAATGCCCTTCAGGGTGCCGCCTCCATCGCCGGACTCCTGATCACCACCGAGGCGATGGTCGCCGAGCGGCCGAAGAAGGATGGAGCCCAGGCGCAAATGCAGGGTGGCATGGGTGGAATGGGAGGCATGGATTATTAGTTGCCCCGCTGTACAACAAAGGCTAGTCGTCGTCTTTAAATCGACTCCAGAGATCGGCTCGCAGAGCTTTCTGACCAAGGCCGCTTCACCCTAGAAAAGCGGCCTTTGGCAGCCGAGCATAAAGGCAACGTTATCGTTGCAAACCGAGGAATGCCCAATTGTGTAGACGACAACAACCATTTGCGCCGCGGCACAAGAAAATTCTTGGCGCCACGCGCTTTATGCAAGGCCGCGAGAAGGTGTCGGCCGCCTTTGGCGCGGACATGAAAGATGTCTCTCTCGCGGTGATAATCTCATCTGTACGTTGTGATACCACGCGGTGATGAGTGCGCGGTCGGAATACGCGTTTGCAAAGAGACTTAGAAATGGGACTGGCGTGCCATGCTCGATAGCGTTTTAGACCCGTCCGGTTCGGACGGGCAAGTTCCACCAAAAGGAGATGCGGAATGCAAGCGTTTCATAGTATCGTCTGGACATTAGGACGCTCGCCGGTTCAAAGGGAAGTCAGTGCTTTAAAAGGCCTTTCGGAAGTTATCGCCAGCGCGCAAAGTCGAGTCGGTCAAGTTCGTAAGAGCTTTCCAGATAGAGAGCCCGACGGTTTCGATGTCTATGATGCCGTTGGAAGGCTGGTGGCCATTCGAAAAATCTAAGCCCACGCAGGATGACCACGGTCGGCTTGTCAAGGAACAGGCCCATCGTGAAGTACAGGCGTTGCTCGGTTTAAAAGACCCAGGATGTCGTCGTAGGTCTCCAGAACACGGATCAGGCATCGCGTTCAATAAAACCAGCTTCGTCGCGCAACTTTATAAGACTTAAGTCGGCGGGAATTTGCCAATGCAGGCGCAAAATCTCTTCCACTTTTTGGATATCAAGGCTCATCTTCCGCTCCAATAATCAGCGCGACATATCGGGAAGGTGCGCTGCAAACTATGTAGGGCCAGGGCGCCGTGAGGAGACCTGCTCCGCCGGGGCTAGCGACGACGTTGATAATTACCGCGGGCCTGAGCGGAGCGGACGGTGGGTACCGTCTTGTGGCGAAAGATAACCCTACCGTTATTAAGGTCGTAGGGTGTCATCTCAACCGTGACGCGATCGCCGGCAATCATTCTGATCCGGTTTTTCTTCATGCGACCGGCTGTGTAGGCAATGATGGCGTGGCCATTGTCCATCTGCACACGCATGCGACCGTCGGGAAGGACTTCCACGACCGCGCCTTCGAATTCCAGCATTTCTTCCTTAGCCATCTAAACTCCTTTGTGATTTGATAACGAATGAGGGACTGTGGTGGCTGCCCTCTTGTCCAGCTTGACGACGGAGTCGACCTGGATTGTCTATTCCTCACAGTTCGGCGACTACCATGCATTAGGTGGGCCGCCCCCGATAGGCGTCGCCTGATGCCGCCGGGCCGAGAATTCATCAGAACTGGCAGAAGATTGGCAGGATAGTTGCGATGTGCAGTTACGCCGCCCGGGAGGCCTCTCGCAAATCGCAGCGGGATCGTCCCTCCTCCGTAGGCCGGTAAATTCGAAAACCTGAAGCGCGTCTAAACTCGTCTTCGTATACGGAATGTTCGTCGATAAGACTTTGAACCACTACCCGGGAAACGTGGAGGCTCAACTCTTTGCCGCTGCTATCGCGCTGTGCTACCGGGTAACCAGTCGCCTCTCTCAAGGTAACGTAGTCGCTTGTTCGGGTCTGCGGATCCCACTCCCACTGGATATAACGGCCTTCGACCGCGATTAATTCTCGCATGAGATCACCGGGAAGTAGTTCGCGCATCTCGACCTCGCTTTCTGCCGCTTCAATTGGCCCTCAGATCGCAGGAAGTGGACACGCGATCTTCGCCCGAACAAAAATCATGCAGAAGGCTTGAGCGGCTGGCCGTCATGGCGCAGGCGCATGGTAATGACGCGATGCCGGGCCATAGTTTAGAAAAGCTCATGCAGGTTCGCAGTTGGCATCCTAGCGTCATTGCAATGCGCATGGATCAATCTCTCATGGCAGGATGCGCATCACTCGGCCCAGCTTACGCACCCACCGGTCTCACAACTTCCCTGCACATTCCCATTATGAGCTCTGATCGATAAGTGCAGATATCCGCTGCAAATGGGGCAGCTAACGATCTCTGTATGCGAACAGCCCTGATGCTGCACTCGCCAAGGCGCGATGCCGATCATTGCCGTGGTCAGAAGATTTTGCCGCTCCTCGCGACGCTGCTGATGAAGAGCGATCTCCTCATCGGTCGGCGCCCTGAACTGCTCGCAGCGAACGCGCTGACCGGGCTTCTCGCCATTTTTGATGAAGCACGGCAATTTATGCATTCGGCGGTACTCCGTCCCGCCATTGAGCGCGGTGTAATCGATGCCCGCTTCACATGTTGGGTGTCGAGCCATCGATCGAAAATGCACGCACCAATCGGGTGCGAAGCCGGGATCACTTTTGATTTTCGCCACTGAACGTCTTTCCTTCTGTGCGAGGAGCGCAATTGGGTTCAAGCGAGAGGCGTGCACCAACAAGAGCTGCGCAACATTGCTCTATGCCAGCAGCGAACGTAGAAACCAAATCGCCGGCAAGGGAGCCGTCAGCGGATCGCGAAAACAGCGGCCTTATCCCGACCTTGCCTTACGGAGTAGCGGAATGCGGAATTTGGCGAGGGCATGATCGATTGCGATAATCCGCTTCCTCATCGTCCGCGTCAATAAGCTTTAACTCCCCCCTCTCCGCAAGGCGCGGGTCGCCCATGCGTGATGCCTATCGAGGATGCCGGCGACTGGTCTAACGGCTTATCCCTTAGACTTGACGCACAATTCTGCCCATTTTAGGGCTGACAACCTCTTATACAATAACTTTCGCCCCTTCCTGCGCAAATTTAAAAATATGTTTCGTGTTTATTGCTTATCAGCTATTGTCAGACACAATAAGGCAGTTAATTATAATTTGTGCATATAAACGGAAATGCTTTACTATAGCCAGAAGCACACCGATTAAAATTCATAAGATTTATTTTTATACCTGGTCAGACAAGTTTAGTGGCGAGAAATACTTCGCTAAAGGCAACGATTGAGCCAGCTAAAACAGCCCAACAGCAGAATCAGGAACAAAAGGCGGTGGGGATGAAAACATATCAGGAATGCGTGATAGCCTATGATGATAGCGTCCCACATAGAAACAATAGTTACATGCGGGGATTTCTCGATGCCATCGCGTTCATTTACGGTGTACCTTGCACAAAGGTTCTCAAGGACACGGAGTCTTATAGATCAGAACGCTATCACGAGGAAGAAGACGACTCAGGGGGGCTTTCAAATTAGACGATCCACCAACCACCTCCCCTCGGATCGGAGTAAACAATGACCCTCGATGCCGATAAAGTAGAAGCGATCTTGCGTCATCATTGGAAAATACCTACTAAATTCAGTTCCAGCGAGTTGCACGATCAGGCCTACAGGATACTCGTTTTGGTACGCCAGAAATACTCGCATGATAACTTGAAGTACCAGCTTAGTCTCATCCAAACAAAAAAGCTTCAACAAGAGCTCGACGATCAGGCCTGCGATCAGATTGTCACCGATCTCTTGCAAGCGGTGAAAGCTTGAAAATTGGTCCAAACTTGCCTTCTGCGATTAACCGGTACGCAGTGGCGACGGTGGTCGGGGCGCAGCTTGCATTAGAGCCTGATCAGGAGCCTGGCTTCTGGAATATGCAAATCAAGTGATGGTCGAGCATCTTAAACCCCAGAGGATAAACCATGTTTCTCCAGCTCCATCATCACAAGCGATCGGGCTCATCAGGAGCAATTTTGCTGAACGTTCGCGATATTTCTCGAATTGAAAAAACCGAGGAGGGCTCTTCCGTGCACATGACCGTCACTCAGACCCCAATTCGTATCCTGGAAACTTATGAGGATATTATGGGTTTGCTGAAGCGCGCAAAGCTTGTGCTTCAAGGTGAGCCGGAATGAATTGCCGAATGAGCCGGAAGACTATGTTCATCGCACCGGGCGAACGGTGGCCACAGGCAGCAAGAGATGGCTCGCAATCTTTGAGCTTAGCCAGCCCCTTTCTATCCGGGGCCGGATTCAATCTAATAGCTTGTGCTGTCCTTTGATCTTAGCCTGCTCTTCCGAGAGTCTAGCTATGTGATCATAGCTCTCTGCGATATCATCCGCTTTGTCTCGAATTGGATCATTTGTCTGGCGATAGCAACGCGCTTCCCGGGCCCGGTCATGCCAGTAACTTGGATCAAACAACTTTGATGGCATGCCGCTCACCGAGGAGAGAAGTGGCTCCACAATTTCGGACGGTGCGGTAGGTGGAATTTCTGCCTGACGACGGGCACGCTGGTGCCCGCGAATCAGGAGTGACAATGAGCAGAAGACCACGGCGGAACCACTCACCGTCCT
>JBAUNL010000388.1:0-2399 GCA_049579205.1 Rhodomicrobium sp.
GGACCTCTACTTCACGCAGCTTGGCAATGATCTCTTCCGGTTTGGCTCGTTTCGCCATCTCTCAGCTCCATTTGCGAAGCCGAGACTAACCGATTCACCTGACCACTTTCCGGGTAGCAGACCACCAACTGGCCAAGTTCTGGTCATCCAGGCGGCTTCCGGCGCAGGCAAATCCTCTTTTCTGAAGGCTGGCCTCTGGCCGAGGCTCGCACGCGACCCCGACTTCGTGCCGCTCGCCATGCTCCGCCCGGCGACGGGTATCCTGACCGGCGACACTGGCGTTGGCCGGCAGTTCGCAGCATTTTTCGCCGCCCGCGATCTTGCGGGAACTCGTGGCCCCACTGCGGCCGCTATCCATCAGGAGCTTCGCAAAACCGGCGACGCGGCTATTCTTTATTTCGCGGGCCTCATCAACACCGCGATCGAAATTGCACATGCCGCAAGGCGCCTCGCCGCGCCGGATGCTCCGCTGCCCACGCCGCTCATTGCTGTCGACCAAACCGAAGAGCTGTTCGGGGCTGGAGATTTGGAGGAAAGCACTCGCTTTCTCAAAATGGCCGCTGGCCTTCTTGATCCAAACCACGCGGGTGGCCCAAAGGTGAGCGCAGCTCCGCTTTTTGTTTGGACGCTACGCGCCGACAGCCTTGACGGGCTCCTCCAAGCCACGGCTGCAACCGGTCTAAAGCCGCCTGAGCTCTTTCCGCTGCCGCCCATTCCGCGGGACGCCTATCGCGACATTATCGAGACCCCGCTCGAGGTCGCGAACAAGGCCGGAATGAAGCTTAGCATAGACCCGCTGCTCGTTGATGCGCTTGTTTCGAAGTCCAAAGGCGCAGACGCGTTGCCGTTGCTTGCCTTCACGCTCCGTCAGCTTCTTGCCGACAACCGTGCGGGGGCCTCCGCCTTTCTCACGCTCGAAAGTTTCGAACGAGCTGGCGGCATGGAGGGAATTTTGGCAGCTAGGCTGGCGGCGGCACGGCGTGCCGTCCGCGGTGGGCCGGACGCTTTGCGCCGTCTCTTCCTGCCACATCTTTGTACATGGGATGCAGAGGCCAATCCGCCAGGCGCGAAGCGGTTGATCGCTCGCGAGGCGGACCTTATTGCGGGCCCGCGCGCGTTTATTGTGCCTTTGATTGAGGCGCTGGTCGGCGAACGGCTGCTCACGCGCTCGAGCGATGACAGCGGCGCCGTGACCCTGGAAGTGGCGCACGAGGCGCTGCTACGGCAGCCGCCGATTTCTGAATGGCTGGAAGAGGACCGCGAGTTTTTGATTTGGCGTGACAACAATGCCAAAGCACGCATTGGTTATGAGGCAAACGTTCGAGGACCGCTTATTGGACGGGAACTTCAAATCGCGCGAGATTGGCTTGAAACACGTAGCAATACCGAAGAAGTCGGGCAGGCCGATCGCGCGTTCATCGAGTTCAGTTTAGCCGAAGACCGTCGGCGGATTAACGAAGAGGAAGAGCGCGAGAGGCGGCGTCAAGAAGAGGTGTTGGAAAAGGTAGCAGCCGCTCAGGTGGTCACCGCAAAGGTTCAGCACAGATGGAAAAGGATCCTTTTTATTTGGCCGGTACTGGTCCTGGCTGCAGCGGAGTGGGCGATAAATATGAGCGTTGAGGGCACTGATATAGAGGTGTGGTCTCCCCAGGAGGAAACACAGACAGTTGATTCAGGAGCGTCTATCGACTGCGATGCCGAGAACCGTCGCGATCTTATTCCTGCTAATTGCCAGCGCGAGCTCGTCTCTGCCAGCAGCTCGGCAAGCTTCGGCATTATTCGCAGTGCGGAAGAACTAGCTGAGAGGGCTTGGGCACGCCAAGCCAGGGCAAAATTCGGCGATAGATATGCCACTTTAAGGAGGGCGGCATGCCGCCAGCTTTTGTGCTTTCAGGCCTCGGTAGCCGGGACCCGCCGATGCCAGGTGTCTGGATTCCCTTGTTCGATCAGGCTCCCAATTGTCACATCGTATCCAAGTCTTGATTGCGGGGTTGCGGAACCTGCGGATGCCCGTTGCAAACTAGAACGTATATCTGCAACCGGTGAATACACCTTTTTTAATGCGCAGGCCGCAGCGTATAAGGAATGGCAGAAGATAGTAATCGGTAAGTATGGCGAGAGGTTTATTAATATCGAGAGATCTGCTTGCCGGCGTCAGGAGTGCATATCTCGGCTTCCGGCGCTGATTGGACGCGCCTGGACCAGCTGCACTTTCACTGCGAACCCCTGCCCGCCAGCCTGAGTGGGCTAACCTTGAGCGTGGCGCAGATCTACATAGCTGTAGCTGTTCATACCCAGGGTGCCGGGCATAAGCATCAATAATAAAAACAGTGATAGCACAGGAGAAAAAATCTGAAAATATAAGCTGAGAAATGGCAAGAATAAGAAAAGAGCTATAC
>JBAUNL010000389.1:0-4580 GCA_049579205.1 Rhodomicrobium sp.
AAATGCGATGCTATCGCCGTCATGATCTTGCCCCCGCAAACGAATCATGACCCTTCCATATAACTGCTTCGAATCCCGAGCGGAATCCCATGCGCGCGGCGACTCAATCAGTCGGATTCGGTATGACCGGCCGCAAATAGGAGTTGTGCTCGATTTTCTATCCCAGACTCAGCTCAAAGACAGGCTGGCGGCAGCCACCGGCCGGGTCCGAGAAGCCTGTGCTGCCGATATTGAAGAGCTTTGCGGTGACGAAACTGAAGGCGGCGGCCGGATCGCTGTCTGCATGCGTGAAAATGCGGATGAGCTCAGTCCCCGATGCCGTTTGACGCTGGCGCTGGTTGCGCGCGGCATCCGGCGGGCGGTCGCAAATTTTGCGGATGAATGCGGCAACGCCATCAGGGCCCAATGCGCCGGGGCGGAGAAGATTGGAGATTGCGCGGAACAGAAGAGTGCCGCCATTTCTCCTGCCTGCCACGCCATGGTGACCGCCCTGCGCCGAGCTGGCGCGAAACTCTCAAGCCTTAAGGGCGTGACCGTGTTCAGCTCCGATGGCAAGGATGTCGGCCGCGTCGTCGAAGCAATACGCGGACCCGATGGCAAGCTGCAATCGGTACAAATCCGGATTGGCCAGCTTTTGGGCCTTGGCGACAAGGTCATCTCTATCAGCGCTGACCGGCTTCAAGAGCTTGGCAATCGCATTCAGCTCAAAATGGGCGCTGACCAGCTCCGCTCTCTGCCGGAGGCTAAAAGGCAGGGAGGATAGCAGGTAAAAGCAGCGGCTCCGGCGCGATCGCACCGGCCTGCTGCGGCCGCAAGGGACAATGCTGGACAAACACGGACACTGCGTGAGCTTGGTAACTAAATTAATTCCGTAATCCCATTGCCTTAGTGCCAAATGGCGTGATTTTTTCCATGGCTGGGCAGACACGTCCTAAGCAAGGCCGAATTATCACGGGCTGTGGCGGGTGTAAGACCCATTGGAGTTTGTCCGCTCTCACGAGGGCTGCCGATCTGATTGAGGGCCGCGAAGGGCCGCTTTTGGCCCGACGCGGTCGTTTGCCGGTTCAGGAGAGATCGGCCGCTATCGGATCCCAAAGCAGAAACAAGGGATAGGCGTTCCCATGCCTATCCGCTATTGCGCAGGCCTGCCGCAATGCCGTTGATGGAGATAAGAATGCCGCGGCGAATCTTCTCGGCGTGCTGACCGCTGCGCCAACGCCGGATGAGCTCGATCTGAAGATGATTGAGCGGCGCGATATAAGGAAACCGGTGCCGGATAGAGCGCGCGAGCGATGGATTGTCAGCGAGACGCACGGTTGTCTCCGTGATGGCATTCATTGCATTGACAGTGGCCTCCCATTCGGCCTCGACCGCGCCGAATATCGTGTTGGCCTTTGCCTTATCGGGCACAAGGCCTGCATATCGTCTTGCTATTCTCATGTCCGCTTTGGCGAGCACCATGTCCATGTTCGATAAAAGCGCGCGGAAGAAGGGCCATTCCTCATACATTTGTTTTAGCAGTGCCATCTTCTCCGATCGCCCATCCGCTACGAACGCCTTGACGGCGCTTCCGAAGCCGAACCAGCCGGGAAGAGCAGCGCGCGCTTGCCCCCAGGAAAAGCTCCAGGGAATGGCGCGCAAATCCTCGATGCTTTTGGTTCCGCGCCGCGACGCGGGACGGGAGCCAATATTCAACTCCGCAATTTCCGCGATTGGGGTGGCCGCAAAGAAAAAGTCGTTGAATTCTGGCGTTTCGTAAACAAGCGCCCTGTAGGCTTTCATGCTCTCTTCGGAAAGTGCGGCTGCTGCATCAAGAAATTCCTTCCGCGTTGGCCGTTCCACCGCCAAGAGAGACGCTTCGATGAACGCCGCGCTAAGGGCCTCGAGATTGCGCCGGGCAATCTCCGCGTTTGCATATTTCGAGGCTATGACTTCGCCCTGCTCCGTCACCCGGATTTGCCCATTCACTGTCCCGGACGGCTGAGCCAGGATAGCCTGATAGGTTGGGCCGCCGCCGCGGCCAACCGTTCCACCGCGCCCGTGAAAAAGGCGCAACCGGATGCCGCTCATCTCATCGAATAGCTTCGCAAGCGCAATCGATGCCCGGTACACCTCCCAATTGCTGGTGAAGATGCCGCCGTCCTTATTGCTATCCGAATAGCCGAGCATGACCTCTTGCACACCGCCGCTCGCCCTCGCAAGTGCTGAAATGCCCGGCAAAGCATAAAATGCGCTCATGATCCGCTCCGCATTGCGAAGATCGGCGATTGTTTCGAAAAGAGGGACCACGATCAGCGCCGCGGAGGCTTGCTCGTCTCCAAGCACGCCGTGCATCATCCCGCCTTCCTTCAAAAGAAGAAGGATTTCAAGAAGATCGCTTACCGCCTCCGTGTGACTAATAATGTATTGGCGCATCGCACGGCCGCCGAAGGATTGACGCAGCGCGCAAGCGGCATCAAGGATCGAAAGCTCGCCTGCGGTCTTCACCGAGTAGCTGGCGCCGCGCACGCGAAGCGCGCGCGCATCGCGTAACAAGGCAAGAAGCAAATCCTGTTTTTCTTTCTCGTTCAAGGCCGAGTAATTTTCGCAGAGGCGTGCGACAAAGAGCAACTCGGCCACCGTCTCCTCATGGCGGTCCGAGTTCTGGCGAAGATCAAGCGTGGCAAGATGAAACCCGAAAACTTGAACTGCGCACCGGAGCGGACGCAGTCTTGCCCTGGTTAATGGGGCGCCACGATGCGCTACCAGCGAGGATTCGATAACCGCAAGATCAGCATCCAGCTCCGCTGCGCTGGAATAAGGCGCTCCAGGGACAAGCGCAGGCCGTGCGGGCGAGACATTTCCAAGCTTCAACAACGTTGCAGCCAACCTCCCGTACACGCCGATAAGTGCGCGCCGGTAGGGCTCATCGTTGCGATGAGGGTTCGTGTCACCGGACCGTTCCGCGAGTGCGTGCAATTTGCGGCTGCAGCCAGCGAGCGTTCCCGAAATCGAAAGCTCCGCGCCGAGCGCGTGAATTTCACTCAAATAATGGCGAAGCGCGGTCTCGCACTGACGCTGCATCGCGAGATTAAGCGTCTTCTCATCGACATTGGGATTGCCGTCGCGGTCGCTGCCGATCCAGGATCCCATCCGAAAAAATGAAGGTACGAAATCCCAATCAAGATACCGTTCAATGGCAGCGTAGAGGCGTGGGATCTCCATCAGAAAGCTCGTCTGATAATAGCTCAGCGCATTCTCGATTTCGTCCTGTACCGTCAGATGCGAATAGCGAAGCAATCGCGTCTGCCAAAGTTTAGCGATCTCCGCTCTAAGAAGCATCTCGTTCTCTTCGATTTCGCTCTCCAGGCGCATGCTCTCGCGCGAAGCGAGGAGCCGGACAAGAGATGCTGCGGCTTCGAGGTGGCTTCTGCGCTGGACCTCGGTTGGATGGGCCGTGAGTACAGGGGAGACGAGTCCGTTACTCAAAGTGCACCGGATTGCTTCCCGTGAGATCCCAGCCTTTTCCAGAAGCTCGAATGTAAGGGCGAGGCTGCCTGCTTGGGGCTGGGCTGCTCTTTCATATTCGGACGCGGCGCGGCGCCGGATATGGTGACGGTCTTCTGCGATATTGGTCAGGTAGGAGAAATAGCTGAACGCACGGATAACGGAAACGGCTTGATCCGCGGTCAGTGCGCGAAGCATTTGATTGAGAACGCGCCCGGATTCCTTATCGTGATCGAGTTCGAAGGCGACGCTCAGTTGGCGCACCTTCTCGACTCGGTCGAAAATCTCGGCTCCCTCCTGCTCCCGGATTGTTTCGCCAAGCAGCCGTCCAAGCAGCCGGATCTCATTTAGAAGGGGACGGTCCCTGTCAGTGGTCTCGTCCGGCTTGGAATCTCGCTGGTCCGTCATGGAACCTCCAAGCATTGGGATCAAAAGGAACCGCTGCCTTCTCTCTCAAGTCGGCGATAAATCCGACTTCTCATATTCAAAAAGGCTTCCGGCCCCGTACAGGACTCCTACTGTACCCCACGCATTGGTATGCAAGTAGCGAGACAGCCGCTGTTGTCAAATACCACTGGCGGCCGCGTGCGCACAAATGGCGTTCTTGTGGGTCTCTCTGCTCTTTGTGTGTGCCTGGCGAATTGAGCTAAACAACCGGGCTTCCTTCGATTTTCCTAGAAACTCTTCCCCGCTCGTCTGGACAGCTTGTCAGCTTCTAGCTTTGGTTGTTTCTTGGCGAACTTCGTCCAACAGATAATAGGCAAGCGAAGGCCGCATGAAGAAGCATAAGAACCAGCCGATCGCGATGCGGTTCGGGGAGACGGAACTCATCAAAACGGGGGCGTCCCGATATGACCTCCGGGATCCCTACACTATAGCAATCTCAGTAAGTTGGAGCGAGTTTTTCGTTTTGCTGATAATGCTGGAGACCGTTATTAACTCCATATTTGCCGCGCTTTATGCGCTCGCGGAAAACCAGAAATCAGTGTAGCGCTTCGAGCGCGCGCGAACGATTTGGACCGCACCGCGTATCCCATCAGGGCCAGCCGGCGCGATCCGGCGCATCAAAGGCCGGACACACGTCAGCACGGGAC
>JBAUNL010000390.1:0-3232 GCA_049579205.1 Rhodomicrobium sp.
AGAGTGACAAACGAAATCCCTGCATAGCTCATGCTTGATACGAGCAAGGCGCGGCGGTCGACAACAACTGCTACGGCCCCTAATAGCAGAAACACGGCGATGATCAAAAGAGCCTGTTCTCCTGTTAAAACATTCCCTCGAACAACGGGATTCAGCAAAGGATGCACAATCAATGGAGCCGCCAGAAGATGCAACCAGAAGGCGATATCGGTGCGGCGGGTGCGCCGCAACCGGTCGCCCATGTCGAAGTGCATCGCGAGGGCAAACACTCCAATACCATAGAGCAAAATGACATAGCGAGTGTATTCTTTAGCGAAGTCTGGCGAGATCGTGGAGATTAGTGAAATAACAATGACCCCCAAAACAGCGACGGCTCCAGCCACAGCAATTGGTACACGAAAGCGCCAATAATAGATCGCAGCAAATATCGACGTTGCCACGCATGCCGCGAAAATTCTTCCAAAAACGATCCAGCGTTTGGTCAGGTCTGAATCCGTACTACTAAGAGCTGTTGCTACGGGCTTGAATATGTCTTCGCCGTTCTGACCGAAAAACAAAACTTCGAAAAATGTGAAGCAACAGGCGAGAAACGTGAGCAGCATTACGATGCTAGGTAAGGCCATGCGGCGCTTTCGTGTAAAATATTCCGCCAAAAGCCACGTTGCACCGCCCGTTACCAAACATGCAGCTTCGGCGCCTTCGACATTTGGAGACCCCACGAGGCCGCCAATCTTGCGTGAAAAATAAACCAACGCCCCTAAAAACAATGCGAGTCCGATAGTTACAAAAATGTCGCCGAATCCACCCACAAATTTGAGGTCTTCATCATCTTGAGGCTGCACGGATTCGTCATCGCGGGGAGCTATGATATTATCGCGAGCGGTTTCAGCCTTCCGAGCGATCTCCTCCGATAACTGGCGCAAAGCCTGAGCCTGTTCCGGGCTCAGAATGCCACGCTCCAAAGCTATTTTTAGCACATCGCTCTGCATTTGTGTCCAAAACCCACCGTTAAGCTACAGTTCCGGTATATACGAATACCGGCAGGATTCGCCATGGCCTTGCGCGCAATCTTCAGCAGGCGAACCCATTTTCATTAATGCGTCAGCAGCGCCAGCGCGGAAGTCTACGGCGCCGGCGGCCGGTACTGAGCGAACAGGTGTTTTCCTATAGAGCGGCGGACGGCAATTCGGAATCGGTGGGCTGCTCTATCGAGCGCTTATTAAAGCGGAAAAATAAGGCGGGTTCGCCGCCACCGAGTTTGCCCGCCGCATTTACAAATTAGCGAAAGCATCCGTGCCAAACAAGGCAGGCCCGGTATTTCAGCTTGGCAGCAGGATACAAGGCGGTGCAATCTCCCCGAACCGCCGTGCATTTTTCCGCGTGAGCCTTTTCAAGGCGCGCTTTCGTTTCGGCGTATTTCTGCTTGGCTTCGGCGACCGCTGCCCGCCGCTTTTCTTTGGTATCGTACTTGCTCTTCGCTTCGGCGATCGCAGCTTTAAGCTGGTCTTTAGCTTCGGCAGCTTGCTTTGCCTTCTGCTCCAGGTATTCTTTACCCTCGCGTTTCAAACGCTCGATCTTTTGCTCCGTGGTTTCTTGCGCTTTCGCAGGAATTGCGCTCACAGCGAAGGCAACGGAAAGCCCGAGCAACGCCGCAAAAATGGTCTTCATGAAACTACTCCCCCATTACATTCATGTCTTCTAGCCGGGGCACGCTGAGGTGGAAATGGGAGGAAACTGTGGCGGCGGTGGCCATATTTTCGACCGAACAACCCCCATAGATTTTGCGAGCGATTTCAATTGGTCTATCCAGAGCAGCCGAAAGAATTACGGCAATCCCGAAATCCGCGAGTTTATGCCATTGGCCCAACCGTGCCACAGAAGCGCTTGAGGCCGAAACGGTTAAAGCGCCCGCCGCACATCTGAAACGAACGGACGCCTCACTGTAGGGACACTTCTCGCTGCCTCAACTCCTTCTTGGGAAATTCAGCGGCTTCTTCTGGCGAGTCCTCTATTATACGAAAATCAAAACGCTTTTCGACACGGAAATAGCGTGTCGAGCCAGCCCCGAGAATGACATTTTGCTCAAGCAGTGGACCGGATGACTGGCTCATATCCACCGACAGGACATGCTCGCCCGAAGGGGCCTTCACCACCAAATAGTCGCCGTTTGTAAAAGCGCCTATGCGCTTTCCGTCCAGAAAGACACGCGAATCCGTATTGAGCTTATCGAGAAAACCCAAGTTTAGTCCGTTTCTTGGCCAATAAAAGTAAATCGTTCCCGTCCCGCTTGGTACGGCCTGCCAAGAGTTTTTCATTGCGCCAGAGAGCAACACCTGGGCTGTAGCGGCGTCAACTTCGCTCGCGGTTAAACCGACCGTATTATCGATGATTTGGAAATAGAGCGGATTTTGCGCGGAAACCGTGATCTGGGTCTCGCTCCTCTTTGATATATTCTCGAGGTACCGGGCCTTCCCTTTCACGACGAGTTTGTGCGGACCGTTCGGAACGCTAATAGTCAATGGCGCATCGAAATCGACCGTACCAACGACCGCTGCGTCAATCTGCACGTCGGCTTTAGAATGGAGCGCACGAGTAAGAAAGTTGTCCGGCCGGGGCCAGAAGATAGTGACTTGTCCCGCTAGGCTCTCAGCAGCGCTTGGCTGTTTCTGGTCCTTGGCGCAAGGGCAATCGCACTTTTGCGTGGCAGGCGCGCCGTTAGCAAGAAGCCATAACAGAAGGCTGATGCCGACAAAGAGGCGATTGGGAAAAGCTTTGCCTATCCGAACAAGCCGTTTCAGCATATCGAAGGGCTCCTCTGTCAAATTCGAAGAATGACGCTCTGATTGCAATCCCTCATCAAGAATTGCGGACAAGCTTCGCTTGACCGGGCCCAGCCTCCATCTAAGGTAGCGAGACTATATCTATTAGATTTCCAGTTGCACGCGCTTAGATTGAATTATGCACATGCAGATTGATCCTTCGGAGGCTGCTTCGATCTTCTCTGTGCCACTGAGTGGCATGGAATTGCTCGGGATGCACTGTCTTCGTCATGAGACGCGACCACGCCAGCGCTTGGGCGCTGCATGATGCTGCTCTTGGAGGGAGAGCTGCATTGTATTTAGATTTATGGGATGGCTGCATTCGGGCCCACCATTGCCCCACCCTTGATTAGGGCTCAGCGCCTACTTGACCCAAAGATCGACTCTCGGGAGGCGACTTTTTCCGTTCGCGT
>JBAUNL010000391.1:0-21580 GCA_049579205.1 Rhodomicrobium sp.
TGCGATGCTATCGCCGTCATGATCTTGCCCCCGCAAACGAATCATGACCCTTCCATATAACTGCTTCGAATCCCGAGCGGAATCCCATGCGCGCGGCGACTCAATCAGTCGGATTCGGTATCAGCCCCTGCCCGGAGAAGTTCGCTGCTGGTCCGTTCCTGGAAGAAGCCGCCCTGCCCGGCGAGCAAGACTATTTGCGCCGCGAAGTCTATGGCGGGCAGCAAGTCGAATTGCGCTGCAACAAGCTCGCAGCGCGCACGAGTTCGGCGGCCCGTGTAAGCGCTGCTCGCGGAGTTGGTTCAAACCTGACCGGACAATTGCGGTTGCTCGCAAATGCGGCCGAAGCGGCATAGCCTAGCAAGAGCCCCTAGCGCTACTCGCTGATTTCTTACATCGGCCGGCAAGACGGCGAGTGAAGAAGGTCGCTCGAAATGAGGCGCTGGTTGAACCGGCCCGACCGCCGCCCGTATTTCGCAAACAGGATGTTGAGCGCGTACGCGTTAACGCGCCATGCCTCTCAAAGGAGGAGATTATTAAATTCCGGGTGTTTCGCAATGAAAGCCGAAATGAAAGGACATTTGGCGACCACCTTCAACCCCTCAGCCCTTGCAAGCTCAAGAGCGCCTCGCGCGAGCTTCGAGCCGATCCCCTGGCCCGAGAGGGCAGGCGGCACTTCGGTATGGGTGAAGGTAATAATCTCCGGCGAACGCGAATAATAGGCCACGGCGATCTCACCATTTACTTCGAGCTCGAACCGGTTATGCGAAGGATTGTCACAGACCGCGCTGACCATGGTGATGCCCTGGAAATAGACTAACACGTAATGGTTATTTGCTCGGCCGGGTTCGACGCCCCACAAATTTGTAAAATGTGTTTTCTGTAACGCGACGCTTGTGATCGCTGATCCAAGCTTCCGCGTTCTGCACCGTGGCGAAGCTGGTGACTATGGCGGGGTAGGCTCCCGGCACGACAACTTCAACGCCATAGGTCATGTTGTTTTGAGGAAGGACCCGGTAGGCTGCGCCGGTATGCGGATGTTCATTTGCCATCAGCCCTATATGGTGTTTCCTTAGAAAAAGTGCCACCAGCTCAGCTATAAGCCATTGCAACCGCGCAAAAATATCAAAAGGGGGGAACAACAATAACCGAACCGCGGAGACCCGTCTGGGTGGCTGACGGGCGCAGTTCGACGGTGAACCTGTCTCTGCGAAAAAAACAGGGAAAAATTCAGGGAAAATCCGATTTCCGGATGGAAAGCCGCGGCTTGGGCCCCCTCGCCGGAGCCGATTTTTCAGGCATTTTTCGCTCTTTCGCTCCCGAAAAATAACAGGGCGGCATTAAAGCTCGGACGTGGGCGCGTGCGATGGGACTCTCATGGGCAAATTGAGCCAGAAATCCTCCATTCCGCGTTAACCCTGTTTTGTCTCACAAGCGCTGATCCGGGACATCGGCAGCATCGCAAATACTGAGCAGCGCGCAAAGGAAGCATCCGCGACAATGATTAGCGGGTCGCGCGCAATGCGTCCCCGCGCTATGCCTCAGCCGAAACTGGCCCGCCTTGCCCCCGCCCAGCCGCGCTGCCATACTCTCGCAGATTTTGGTTAAGCGATTGAGGGGCGGGGTCATGTTCGGGTTGTCTATGGTGGGCCGGATGGCGATTCAATGGTGTCTTGGAACGGGCGCGCGAAGGCGGTTTGCTTGTTCGGCGGTCACGCCTGCCCCAATGCGGCGGAACACAAAGGGCGGAGACTTTGCAAGGCTGTGGCTGGTGGCACGGCCGGAGAGAACGCTGTGATGCGGCGAAAGACTGCAGGCGGGATCAGTGGCTTCTGCATTTCCCGTAATTGCAAAAGCCTGGCAGCGGCAGCCGCCGAAATCGATCTCTTTCCTCGGACACGAACGGCACGGTTCTTTCATCCAGGCAAAGCCCCGGAAGCGGTTAAAGGCTTCGCCCTCATACCAGATGTCCCGCAATGAGCGTTCCTTGATGTTGTCGAAGGCCATTGGCAAGGTCTCAGCAGCGTGACAGGGGAGAACTTTTCCTTCCGGAGTTATGGTGATCACGTCCTTAGCCCACCCGCCCATGCAAGGCTTGGGGAATTGGGCATAGTAATCGGGAGTGACATAATCGATGTTCAAAACACCCCTGAGCTGCTCTTTGGCCTCGGAGACAATTTCTGCTTCTTCCAGCACATGCTCATAGGGCGGCAGGAGTGAAGCCTCATTGCGCCGGGCCCATCCGTAGTATTGGACATGCGCGATTTCTAGCCTCTGCGCGCCAAGCTCCGCAGCAAGCTCGATAAGCGCACGCGTCTGGCGGATATTATGGCGATGCGTCGGAGCATTGATTGTAAGAGGCAGGCCTTCCGCTCGCACCCAATGGGCGGCCGCAAGTTTCTTTGCGAGACTAGCCTTATAATTTCCTATGCTGTCCGAGAGCGCAGGATCGACGGCTTGGAGGCTGATCTGAACGTGATCTAAGCCATGAGCCGCCAGGCGCTTGACCCGATCATGAGTCAGCGTAACGCCTGCCGTTATCAGGTTCGAGTAGATGCCGCGCTCCGCAAGTGCGCCGATAAGCTCTTCCAGGTCTTGGCGCAGCGTTGGCTCCCCTCCGGATAGATGCACCTGCAACACTCCGAGATCCGCCGCCTGCGTGAAGGCGGAGACCCAGTTCTCTGTAGCAAGTTCCTGGGCTGCCTTCAGAAGATGTACTGGGTTCGAGCAGTAGGGGCATTGCAGCGGGCAACGGTGGGTGAGCTCAGCGAGTATCCCAAGAGGAGGGCTTGCGTTAACGCTGCTTACTTCTCCGATAGCCTCAACAGTTGAAGGTCCGTCCATGATTGTATAAACTCCAGCACATCGGCACTGATCCTTTCAACCGGCGCGCCGAATAGCTTTGCGCCAGCTCCTCTGCGATTGCCGAAACGGTTCTTCATCGCAAAGATTGAGAATATCGACCGTGACATCCTCAGGCCAATAAACGCGTTCCGGCCCAAGCACGGCAAAACGCTTGCGCACCGGATCAAACTGCATGCGCACATATTTGGAAAATAGGGCTTGCTCTCAAAGGCGGCTATAGGGCGGACGCGATTCATGGCCGGAATGCATAGGGCGGCACAAAACCGGGCTCGACATAAACGGTTCGCTTGCTTCTGGTGGCGTCGCTGCTCTCGACGTTCCCCGCCGCGTTCTGATCACGGATGGGATGGCGGCAATGATCTAGGCACAACTCTTACCGTTTTCGGCACCGACTGGAATGGGCAGCCCATTTCTGAGACTGTGACCGGCACCAATGGCAGCACGGTTGCCACGGCGCAAGGGCGCTTACCTATGACGAATACTTCAAGCGCGCGCATGACAACGTGATCGAGAAGGCCCTCCTTCGCGTCAGGAAATGACCGTCCGCACAGCCTTCCTCCTTATCGGTGAGGTTGGAACTTTAGCAGGGTCGCGCGCTGATAAAGTCCATTGAACGCATCAGCGCCAAAGTAAGCGGTTGATTTGGGCTAACGGGCCTTTAACCCGAGCCGCGGCGACAGCTTCACTTTTTCCGGCTCAAAACCGACGAAAGTGAAATGGGTCTAAGCTTGAGGCCGGCGCAACCATCATCATTCTGCCGTCTATTCTCATAGCGTGGAAGGTAACAGTCCTTCCGTTGGCGAGCCGGACAGTCATCGAGCGGTCAGGGTGATGGCGGGGACGGGCAGCGTCAGCCTGAGGGGTAAGCAAGAGGGAGCCAAATAGTAAAACCGATGCCAGGACGAGAGCACGCAAAGCAGCCTCCTTTTACTTGATTTTCGATCTTCAGCTTTTGACGCCGTCAAGAACCGGCCGAAAACATTGGTTCCATTGCTATTTGTGCTTTTCTGCGCCGGCAAGCGCCGTATGCTGGCCATTTTAATGCCACGAGGCCGCGCGCTGCCTGTTTTGCCTCGTCAGATAGAGAGGCGACCCTTACGGCAAGCCTCTTATGCATGGTTTACGGTCGTAAATCGGTTTAGGCAGAGGCACCAAAACTCAGCTCGTCGCTAACATACCGAAGTATGACAGAACTGTCACCGGTTGCTTGGGCGCCAGAAAATTATCTTTCGCGGTGTGTTTGTATGTTCTTTCGGACAACGTCCCGCCGGCTGGCAACTCAATTCTTAAAGACGTAGCTGGTCATACGTTGAATACTTGGCAAAAATGCTGGCGGCACTCCAAACGCAACAAACTAAGACTAAAACATGAGCGCTTACGATTGAAATACCTAAGTAATCTCATTATCGTCTTTGCCTACTACGGCGCGAGTACTTTGACAGTGCGTAATCAATCTTTAATTGCCATTTCCAAATTCTTTGCTGCGGCGAAAGCAGTCCGTGCTGCTGGTTCATCGATGCGTGCGGAGTTTACGTCCAGCCCGGTCAAATTAGCGCCATCCAATATAGCGCCGCGAAAGTCAGCGCCCGCCGCCTCGGCGTCATTAAGGTTGGCGCCAGAAAGGTTCGCATCGCGCAATAGTGCGAACTCTAAGTCGGCCAGGGAAAGATCGGCGTTTGAGAAATTGGCACCCGAAAGATTGGCGGATCTAAAAACAGCGCGCAGTAAGCCCATAGACTGGTTCTTTAAGTCGGCGCCGCAATTTGCGCGGGTCAGATTCGTGCGTTGCAAACTTGAGCGGGTCAGATCGGCGGTCACGCGCGCGCCGGTGAGATCGGCACCGTCTAGTTTTGCCCCTTGAAACTGAGCAGCGAACAAGCTTGCGCCCTTAAGGCTAGCGCCGCTGAAGTCGGCATCGAGGGCCCAAGCCTGATCCAAAACCGCTCCATCGAGCTTCGCCCCCATGAGGCGGGTTTTGTTCAGCCGGGCATTGCGGAGGATCGCATTGGACATGTCGAGGCCAGAAAGATCAAGTCCGTTTAAGCGCTTCCCTGTCAGGTCCAGAACTTCCGACGGAGGGCGGCTGTTCAAGATGGACGCCAGCTCAGCGCGTGTCATCTCTGCCTGCGTCATCGCCGTCGAGTCCAAATCGAGATGGCGGAGGAAATCTTGTGCGCGAGCGGGCCAAAATGTGACGCCCCACGCAACTGCAAAGGCGGCAGCCCGGCCGTACCAGCGCATCGCGTGCTTCATGACACTCCTCCCGCGCCGGCATCTTTCGCTTCCGGCTTATTAATAAAGTGGCATCGATGGGCGATGCCGGTCGCCTTAATCTCGATCAGACTTCGCCGGTCTTCGGCCCTCGATGTCCCGACGTTTGCATGGATAGTTCGAGCCATAGCTCCGCCATTGGACTTTGCCGATGGCGGCGGGCGAGGAGGCGAAACATCAGAGCGCGCTTCATTCTTTCTTTGCGGGCGCGGACGCTGTGATGAGGCGATTTTGCGCGTCGAGGAGCGGAACGCCGAAACTCAAGAGCAAGGCGTTGATTTCGGATTGATGGTCTTGAATCAGCCGGTTAAGGAGTCGCTTGAACTCTTGATCTTGATGCCGGACCGCCATTCCGATCCGGAAGCTCATGCGGGGATCCATTTCCTTTGTCAGCGGAACCACGGCCAGTTTGGGATCGGCGTGGATTGCGTAGTAGCCGGCCATCGGACCCCATAAAACCCCGGCATCGATGCCACCGGTTTCAATGTCCTTTATCATTGCCTCAGCGGACGAATCGGCACGTGTATCGATAACGAGCGGATAGGGTTTGGCACGGGTCATGAGGTCGTTGGCAACCATGACGGTGGAAGGAGGGGTGCCGGCCACAATGCCAATGCGCTTGTCCTTGAGGCGCGGATCGCTCAGAGAGACGGCCGAATCGAGACCGCAGCCCGGCTTAAAAACCAGCGCATAGGCTGTCGAATAATAGGGGTTTGTGACCTGCGCGATATCGTCACCCTGCGGAAACCCCATGATGACATCGCAGCGAAATGCGCCCAAAGTGTTCCGCACGAAGCCCAAAGACCCAGGATAGAACGTGTAGCTGACGGATTTCCCGAGCTTCGCGGCAACAAGCTCTGCGAGCTTGTTCTCGAATCCCTCGCCCTTCTCGTTGGAAAAAGGCAAGTTTCTGGGATCGGCACAAACGCGGAAAACCTTCGGATCGACAAGTTCGACCACTGCTTGGGGGCCTTCCTGCGGGACGGCCCGCGCTTGTCCCGTCAAACCAAAGAGCATGACTGTGAAGAGGGTTGCGAATAGGTTTCTGCTCGTTGCCATCATAAGGGTCCCATACACTCATCTTCAGCTTTAGCCGCGGCAGCCGGTTTGGGTTCGTGTTTCTCTGGCCTGCCGCGTCCAACGCCGTCGTTGGAGCGGGCGCGCAAATAAACGTAGATAGCGTCGAGATAGCACAGGACGTTCCTGTTTTGTCCGAAGGCAGGCATGACCTTCTCGGTCGCTGTGGTGACGTTTTGCCGGCCGGTCGCGACAATAGCCAAGAACTCGCCATAGCTCAGCGTCTTCAAGGAATCCTTAAGTGCTGGAGCGTAGCTCGATCCCGAGCCGTCTGGTCCATGACAAACGAAGCACGTTGAATTGTAGCGCAGGAAACCGGAAAAGGTATACCAATCCACTGTGCCGCCGGGTTGGACTTTGTAGGTTGGATTTCCGTCCTTGTCGAAGTACTCGCCATTGACGTCCTTGACAGCGGTTGGATCGCCCGATCCGTCCGCCCTGACATTCCCGGCTAGGAATGCACACGCCCATAAGGCCAAGCCTATCGAATAAATTCTGATTTTCAAGACGATGCGCTGTTACCGGTAGCGATGTTGGAAACGGTCTGGCGTTATACGCGCCAGACCCTAGATTGCGCGGGCGTTATCGGTTCGGCAGAGCGAAGACGGTCATCGTGCCGCCGAGCGACGTATAGTTCGAAAGCGCAGCGTAACCGCCAACTGCGCCGAGACCTTCGGTCGGCTTCGTAAGGCCAGCCGCGAGACCGATGCCGGCCCAGCCGCCAACGCCAGACAGAACCGCAACGTACTGCCTTCCTTTGTGCTCAAAGGTCATGACATTGCCAATAATGCCGGAGGGGGTCTTGGACTTGTAGAGTTCCTTGCCCGTCTTCGCATCCACTGCTTTCAAATAGCCTTCAAGCGTGCCGTAGAAGACCACGCCGCCTGCCGTCGCAAGCGCTCCTGACCAGACAGAGAAGAGCTCGGGATCCGACCAAACGATCTTGCCGTTTCTGGCGTCCCAGGCGATGAAATTGCCCATATTGCTCTCGCCTTTCGGCGGAAACATCGACAAGGTTGCGCCGACATAGGGCTGACCGGCGGTATAGGCGACGCGGTAGGGCTCGTAATCCATGCAAACGTGATTTGTCGGCACGTAGAAGAGTCCCGTCTCGGGCGAATAGCTTGCCGGCTGTTCATCCTTGCTGCCCAGCGCCGCTGGGCAGATGTCCGTGTAATTGACATCCTCGCCTTTGGAACCCGGCGCATATTCCTCGACGACGAGTGGACGGCCATAGGTCTTCGAGCTCTTGTTCATGTCGATTTTAGTCGCCCAATTGACCGCAGGATCGTATTTTTCCGCTACGAGCAATTCGCCAGTCTCACGATCGAGCGTATAGCCGAAGCCGTTGCGGTCGAAATGAACGAGGACCTTGCGGTCCTTGCCGCCGATTTTCAGATCGGCGAGGATCATTTCATTGATACCGTCATAGTCCCACTGGTCGTGCGGCGTCATTTGATAGGCCCATTTGGCCATCCCGGTATCAGGATCGCGCGCGAAAATGGTCATGGACCATTTATTGTCACCAGGCCGTTGCACCGGGTTCCAGGTCGAGGGGTTGGCGGTCCCGTAATAGATTAGGTTCAGCTTGGGATCGTAAGAATACCAGCCCCAGGTCGAACCGCCGCCGATTTTCCATTGGTCGCCTTGCCAAGTTTTGAGGCTGGAATCGAGGCCGATTGGTTTGCCCAATTCAGTCGTCTTCTCTGGGTCGACAAGCATTTCACTGTCCGGGCCCGTCGAATAGGCGATCCATACCAGCTTGCCGGTCTTGAGATCGTAGGCCGTGAGACGCCCGCGGACGCCGAACTCAGCACCGGATATCCCAACCAGCACTTTGTCCTTAACGATCACAGGAACGGAGGTGCCGGTCTCGCCTTTGGCCGGATCGCCGTTCTTGACCGACCAAATGACCTTGCCCGTCTTGGCGTCGAGCGCGACGAGCGTCGTGTCAGCCTGATTGAGGAAGACCTTGCCGTCAGCGTAGGCAACGCCCCTATTAACCGTGTCGCAGCACATCACAGGGATGACCGACGGATCCTGCTTCGGCTCATATTTCCAAAGGATTTTGCCGTCGCTGTTCAGGTCGAGCGCGAAAACCGTATTTGGAAATGGAGCGTGGACATACATCGTGTCGCCGATCACGAGAGGCGCACCCTCGTGGCCGCGCAACACGCCGGTCGAGAAGGTCCAGGCAACCTGGAGCTTCCCTACGTTATCGGCGGTGATCTGCTTAAGTTTGGAGAATCGCTGATTGGAGTAATCCCCGGTGGGCATCACCCACTGATTGGGGTCTTGCTGCAATTTCAGCAGCTCCTCGTTCGCCAGAGCAGGCGTACCTCCGCCCCCCAGCATCGCGGCAAGCGATGCCGTCAGAAGAATCTTCTGCACTTTATTCCTCCTTAGACACATAGACCTGAGACAAAACGTCGGCCCAGATCCAGAGCGAACACTACGGGGAAGCCTTACCCGCCTTCTTAGCTCTTCTAACCTCCTTGTATAACTTCGTGTAACTTCTTTCTTGTTCACAGAGGCGCATAGGCGCGAGCATAAGCTAACAATACGCCAGACTAGCTTTAAGTTGCAAGCGTAACAGGGTAAATAAGCACTAACGTATTAATGAGGAGTTACTTGTGACTATATCCACAGAGTCATTTATGTAACAGAATTTAGCATTTAGTTGCAACAAAATTTCCTAGCTGTTAAATCAATTACTACTGTCATCCAAGTCTGTTGATTCTTGGCTGTTATCTTTTTGTGATACCGCTCTATGGGGATTAGCGGAGGCCGTCGTGGAAACGCTCAACATCTGCGCCGAAAGAGTCGCACTTCTCATTGAAGAATATGACCGCGAAAATTAGGCAACGGGCTGCGTGCCAATAAGTTTGGACCCAGCTATGGCAAAGCAGGAGCCGGAGAGTAAGGTTATTCAACACCACTTTAGCTTGTGCCCGCAGCCTTTTGAATTACGCGCGCCAAAGCGAAAAGACGTTGATCGATGTGTACCGGCACTTCACAGGCATAGGTCATCATCTTGCGGCGCTCTTCAAAAATGCGTCTTTCCCACTCGACCTGCTGGATCAATTCCTGCAAACGAGCCTCGTCGCGCCGCGAATCTTGGAACTCCCGCAGCTTTGCTGTATCCAGGCGAATCTTTTCGGCGAATTCCTTCTGTTTGCGATAAGCGCGCTCGATTCCATTCATGACTTGGAACCGCTGGGCATTAAGCGCGTCGAAAAGCCCGGTAAACAAGGCCTGAGCCTTCGCCTGTTTCTCCGCCGGAGTACCAGCGACGAATTCGCTAATTTGCTCTTCCGCGTCCTCCACCGGCGTCCGGCGCGCCGCGAGCCTAACCACAATGTTATTCAGGCCTGGGTATTGTTCCGCTGAACTCGCGGTGTTCTCCGGGACAAACCCAGGCCAGGTTGCTGCTATCGACAGCTCTGGAACCTTCAACTGAGGGCAAGGCCAATCCGGATAGCGTTTATCTGCTGCGACGGCTGAAACGCTTGGCTGAAGAAGTGTGAATAGGATCGATGTCAGGATTAATTTTGCGGTCACGTGCTACCTCCGGCACTGCCTCGCAAGGCGATCAAGCCGCGGGCGGGATCATAAGCACCAATGGCCCCGGCCATGAAGACGGCCGTGCAAGTCAAAACAACAGCAAGCGACATAGGATCGAGCTTGCCGTAAAATGCGAAACGGATGAGTTCGGCAGCATATGTGAAGGGGTTAAGCAAGCAGACCCGGTAAAGCAGGAGGCTCGATTCCTTCACGCGCCACAGCGGATAGAGCGCGGAGGATGCAAAAAACATCGGGAAGATCACAAAATTCATGATGCCGGCGAAATTCTCAAGCTGCTTGACGAGCGAGGAGAGCAACATCCCCAGCGCTCCAAACATCAGACCCGATAATATGAGGGCAGGCAGCACGGTCACATACCCGATGAGGGGCGGCTCGATGTCCCAGAACCATGCTATGGCGAGAAAGGTATAGACCTGAAGTATCGAGACCAGCGTCCCTGCAATAAGCTTGGAGCACAGCAGAAACCAGCGGGGAAACGGGCTCACGAGCAATGTGCGCATGTTCCCCATTTCACGGTCGTAAACCATCGACAGCGACGACTGCATGCCGTTAAATAGCTGGATCATGGCTAAGAGGCCCGGCACGATGTAGACCTCATAGAGCACATAGGTCTCGTAGGGAGGGATAATCGAAACGCCAAAGATTTGCCGGAACCCGGCAGCAAACATGAACAGCCATACCAGCGGACGGACCAAGGCGGACACGAACCGCTCGCGCTGGTGCAGGAAGCGCAAACTTTCCCGCCAGACGATGCCCTTTGCGCAAATGAAATACTGGCTCAAGGAGAAGCCGCCCCGGCTATAGCCAGTCTCGCGAGGTGCACCGCTCATGGGCTTAACTCGCTGCCAGGTCCAGCACCACGTGTAAGGACCCCAAACGCTTCACGAATGTTTTGCGTGCCCGCCGATCTCGCTACGCGGATAACGCCGCCTTGGGCGCGAACGGCACCCTTATGCAAGACAATGACTTGATCGGTACCCGATACCTCGTCGATCAGGTGAGTGGCCCATAGAACGCTGATCCCCTCCGCGGCAACGAGGGTCCGGACATGTTGAATGATGTCGGCCCGCGCTTCGATGTCGAGCCCCACGGTGGGTTCATCGAGCAGAAGAATCCGCGGCTTGTGCAGCAACGCACGGGCTATCTCCACCCGGCGGATCTGGCCACCCGAAAGGTTGCGTGTCTTTTCACGCGAGCGGCCATCAAGCGCCACTTGGCGAAGAACATCGCCCGCTCGCGCGCGGGCTTCGCGGCCGGTCATGCCATGGAGAGCGGCGTGATAGAGTAGGTTTTGCTGGACCGAAAGATCGAGGTCGAGGGTGCGCGCCTGAAATACAACTCCGAGCAATTTGAGGGCTTCGCCCGGCTGCCGCCGCAGATCGTGACCGAAGATGCGTATCTCGCCCCGCTGCGCATTGAAGAGACGCGTGATGAGCGAGAACAGCGTGCTTTTTCCCGCTCCGTTCAGCCCAAGGAGCACAGTGAAGGTGGACGTCTCGATGCGAATAGTCACATCGTCGAGGGCTTTTCGCGCTCCGTAAGAATGGCTGAGGCGATAGACTTCGAGAGCCGCATCGGAATTTGTTTTCAACGATTGCGGCGCGGCGGAAGAGAGGGGACGGTGGAGAGCCGAGGTCATTCTTCGGACCCGATCGCGATGCCCCAGGGCAGCTCGCCTACTTGGATCGACTTAATCACCTTTAGGTCAGCGACGCCGATCACGGACACATCGTTCGATAAGCCGTTTGCAACGAGAAGGTACTTCTCATCGGGGGTGAATGCCCCGTGCCAAACGCGCTGGCCAACCAGCAGATATTTGATGACGCCGTGGGTCTGGCCGTCGACAACGGCGACGCGGTTCGCGGGGCCTAGAGAAACGAAGGCGAGCTTGCCGTCCTTGGTGATGTTGATGCCTACCGGCTGAATCGCTTCCCGCCGCAAGCCGGGGATCTCAAAAACGATCTTTTTCGCGACCTCGTGCTTGACAGGGTCGATGACGCTAACGGTTCCGCCGACCTCGGATGACACCCAAAGCTCGGAACCATCGCTCTTGAATGCAGCAAAACGCGGCCGGGCGCCGACAAGCACATTAGCGACGATCTCGTGGCTTTGAGTGTCGATAAAATGAGCCATATTGCTCGTTTCCGATGTACAAATCACGATTTTGCCGTCGGGACTTATGCCCATTCCTTCCGGCTCGACGCCCACCTGAATGTCGCCTTCGGGCGCGCGCTTTTCGGCATCGACGACGGAGACCGTGTTATCGTTCTCGTTGGCGATATAGAGAAGCTTGCCGCTTGGATCGAAGATGAATAGTTCGGGATCGGGACCGGATGGCAAATTGCCGGTGACTTCCTTACTCCTGGTATCGATGATCTCTATCGTGTTGTCGTCGCCAGCCGCAACAATCACAGATTTGCCGTCCTTTGTTGCAGCAATTCCGCGAGGCCGCTGGCCAACTTTAATGATCTTGGTGACCTCTAACTTGCTAGTGTCGATGACGCTAACGGTATTGCTCTTCTCGTTTGAAACATAGGCTTCGTAGGCGTTGGCCGGATGAGCAATGGCGGCGGTCACTAATGCTACGATAGCGCCCCAGCGGCACTTAATCGCCCCGAGTTTTTCCCGCCTCACAGTCATTTCAGCACGCATTTTGTTTCCGGTTTGTCATAGCCAAGAGTGTCGAGTTCTGACACCGGGTGCAGAAAGCCCTGTTGCGGTGAAACCGATACGATGTTTTTCCCGTCGCTCAGCAGCACCGGCTGCCGCAGTTGAAGGTTCCATGGACGAAGCGTTAAGCCCTGCCCTTTGAAGGCGGCCAGCAAGAAGGCTGGGCTGAGCAGATGGTCCCGCACCCGTTGGGCGTCCGCGGACTCCGTCCGCGTAACAGCCTCCCCAATCATCCGGACTGCTGTCCACGCCTGCATGTCCAGCGCTTTCATCCGCCGTGAAAACTGCTTCATAAAGCGGTTTTGGAGTTGCGTCGCGCCCCACTGCTCCATGGCGGGCTCCCAACTTGCCGGGACAAGGCCTGCAGAGCCGGCAACCGGCCGGGGGTCCTTTGTGCGGTAAGGCAGATAGGCTGCGAAAACCTCGCTTTCATCGGCGGCAATGAGAACGTCATAGTCCGGCAGCCCTTGTGTAAACAGTGGAATCTGCGCCTGGATTTCGGCAATCCCGCTGTCGGTTCGCCGGGCTCCGCCCCTATCCTCGAAAACCCGCTCTTCAACAATCTTCAAGCCAAAACGCGTTGCAGCTCGCTTCAAGGCGGCGGCCCAAAGCTTGTCTTCCAGGTGCGACCCGGTTACGAGAACCCATTTTCGCCAATGCTTCCACACAAGATATTGGGCGAGCCCATCGGCCAGCATGGACCGCGCGGGCGCCACGTGGATAATGTTTGCACGGCAGTCCTCCTCCCGAAGGCTGTCGCTGGCCGCGCCGGCGTTGAAAAACAGCATGCCATGAACCCGGCCCGCATCGGCGGCTTTTAGAAGTGCCGCTGCCGGCAGGTCCGTCGCTACAAGTGAAATGCCCTCACCGGCTAGTTTAAGGACTGACGCCGCGGGGTCCTCGTCCTGTCTTATCTTCGCATCGGCAATGGAAAATTTCTGGCCGAGAAATCTCCCGGTCGTATTGTTGTCCCCGATGGCAAGCTCGGCACCGGCAAGGCCGATGTTTGGGGCGGGAGCATCCAGCAGCGATACGGCGGGCTTTTGTTCGGCCCGGCGCAAGTAGCCGATCTTGATTTCCTGGGCTCCTTCGGCCGCTGCAACTGCGGTGCAAGCGCAGAACGGGCCGATGAGAACGAGGTGCCGCAAGAATGACCTTCCCATAGCTTCCTCTGCCTTTTTTTGCTTTGAGTGGATGATGGCTACTGCGTGGCCGGTCTGCAAGATTTGGTCAGACCATGGTCGCTAGCGCCGCGCCTTGTGTATGATTTGTGCAAGTTTATATTCGTCGAATGCGCTCTTACTTGCTGAAAGTTACTCTCTTAATTTTGATCCTCGGTGTGACGCGTTATGCACAAGCTGCCGCTTTGCCTCGCATTGCTATTTTCGGTTTCGAATTGATCGACACCAGCTTGCAGGGTTCGATTTACGGAACTAGCCCTGCGGAGAAAGCGCGTCTGGATAGGCTCGCAGAAGCCCTGCGGAAGAGCCTTGCGGAGTCAGGCCGCTTCCAGGTGGTTGATATAGGCCCGGTCGAAGAAGCTGCCCATGCAAGCAATCTTCAATCTTGCGGCGGATGCGACGCCGATCTGGCCAGGAAGGTGGACGCTGACTTTTCGATCACTGGCACCGTTCAGAAAGTCTCCGAACTGATCTTGAACGTGAACCTCTACATACGCGACGTATCGACCGGCAACCTTATAACGAGCATGAGTGCAGATATGCGCGGCAATACCGACGAGTCCTGGTCGCGCGCTTTGAACTGGCTCGTACGCTACCGTTTGCTCGCCCCCAACTTTGGACAGC
Organism: Rhodomicrobium sp.; assembly: GCA_049579205.1. Classification (GTDB taxonomy): domain Bacteria; phylum Pseudomonadota; class Alphaproteobacteria; order Rhizobiales; family Rhodomicrobiaceae; genus Rhodomicrobium. Next base: position 14,271 of record JBAUNL010000391.1, read on the forward strand.
ATTGAGCCCGCGCCCGAGTGGCAGGATAATTGCGCGAATTCGCCGCAACCGCCAATTTGCTTAGGCCGCGTTGAAACTGCCCACTGTACCGTATATGCTCGCTAGTTGCCGACGGGAAAGGGTCGGGCGATCCTTGCGGTCTGGCATCGATTTTGCGTCAATGGCTCGGCAGCCAATCCAGAGGGGCATCCGGAATGATAGAAATTGTAATGACTGTGTGCATCGTCGCGCAGCCTGCCACTTGCCGGGATCAGCGTGTCCTGTTCGATGAGAATACCACGCCTTGGCAGTGCATGAAGAACGCACAGTCATACATCGCCCAATGGGGTTCGGAGCACCCGACCTGGTTCGTGCAGCGCTGGAAGTGCCAATACCCAAGGAAAGGCGATAAGGACATTTGACGCACCCAGCTGGCAGTCCAATTAAAAACACCGGACTTCCGCTTCTGCTTGAGCACGGCGCAAATCTTGAGCCGCTGCCTTTGCCGGTTCTGGCGACCGGAACATAGCCCCGAAACGGCCTGGCACCTGAGCGAGACTTAAGACGGTTACGGCTTCGACATACCGTTCATACGGCAAGATGCTCGCTATAACGTCAATGGAGCATGAGCACTGATCAAGGGCGGTGTGGGTGTCCCCGTTCGCTTTCATGCAGCCGAAAACGTAATCTGCGCGGGTGGAAGTCGGATAGTCATTCAGCTCGACCGCGCTCGCGCCAACATCACCGAGCGCGAAAGCGATTGCGAGCACCACGAAGAATCGCGCGCCGGACCTCCCCAAAGAGCGTCTTCTTGCTTTCTTCAATAAGCCTACCCTTTGGCTCATTTGCCAGAGAGCGAAACAGCTCCGGACCGTGACCTACTTCTTGCAGGCTCGATTAGCGGCCAGGTCCAGGGTGGACGGCAGATAGCGCGTGACTTCAAAACCGGCGTCAACGCTAGAAGCAACGGGCTTTTTCCAGATTTTCATTGCGCTTCCTCCAACTCTTCTTTGTGTCCCCGGCGGGGATGGTTGAGCAACCCTGCCTTCAGGCAAAAAGAAGATTGAGCGTGTATTTCATAGTCGATCTCAATCCCCCTCCCGGCCTTCATAGGCGAGGGTTGTTTAGTCTTATGCGTTTCGCGTGTTAAAGTAAGCTCAAGCAGGCTGACTGGCAAGGGCTGAACCACGGCGGGGTAAATTGCGCGCACTCAGTCAATAGTCGCAGTCTATGCCTGACTGACTCGATTCTTTGTCTAGTCAGTATCAGAGCAAAAGTCACGCTTGCGATTGAGGCTTGTTCTGAGTTTACGTCTATTCTTACTTGCAAATTGGCCGCAGAGAACCTGGTCGAGGTCAGAGGAAAGCTTACGCCCGCGCCCTGAACAACTAAAGTACCATGGGCCTCAGGCCTGGCAGATTGGGAGCGCGGCCAGAACGGAACCAGTTTACTTGACAATTGTTATCTATCTCCAAGCCGCGGGCGACCCCGACAAGATCGCACGCTGACCAAGGATGAGTATCTGTCGATTGTCGGGAAGCGCTTCAACGAAGCCGATAGAGACACGCTCGATTGCACCGAACTGAAAAGCAGATCGGGGCGCGCTCTGCTCCGGCTCTTGAAATAGCGGCCCCCTTGATTGCGCCACGTTCGCGGCTGACCGAGAGCTTGGTGATTAACGCCCGCTCGAATAACGGTTCCGGGTTGATTCCAGCACCTTAGCGGCCGGATCAACGCGATGATCGTCATGTTTAGCGGTCTACAAAGCGGGCACCGCGATCTAACGCTTACCCTGCACATGTGCCAACGGGCAGTACTAAGCTTAGTTGGGCTTCGAAGTACACGCCGCCCCCTAAAACTTCCGGTCTCGCACAAGGTAAGGAATAGTGAGTTTCTTCGGCTTAATTTGCGGATAGTAGCGCTTGGTGCAACCCTTTTCGCTGCTTTGGTTGAAATCTTATTTAACGTTTTTTTCTTGCGCGCAAAACTCAGTTGCCATCACGCAACACTTATATTTAGCACGAATGATTGTTACAACTTATAGTTGCATTTGCTCATGGCGGAGGCACATTCTTAGCTTGCAGGCCGATTCGCATCTAATTTCTATTGGAAAAGCCGCTGCGATTTTAAATCGCTCCAGCCCACCAGGGAGCGGAAGAGCGCAATAGCCGCCCTGTCGCGGCTAAACCGCCAAGGCTTCTCGGGCCTGTGATTGTTGCGCCATCTTCTTCGAGTCCCGTCGCGTCCAAGTGCTCAAAAAGAAATCGGCATCTGAGCTGTAGCTCGGGTGATTCTCCGGACGAGGGAACTATGAAAGCAGTAGAGACAATTATCGCATCGGCGGCGTCGGGCGCAGTCGCGTTGTGCGCTGCGAGCGTTTTCACCTTGTGTGCAGGGTTGCCCACACCCGCGCGCGCGGACGTTACGGATGAGCTTCTGGAAATCATGAAGACAAAAGGTGATCTGACAGAAGAGCAGTATAAGAGCCTCAAGGCGCGCCACCAGAAAGAAAAGACAGACGCAGCCCGGAAACCGAAGGCTAAACCGGACGACACGGTGCCGGTTGCCCTCAAAAAGGCCCCCGATTATGCCGATATGCCGCCTCCGCCAGCGGACGCTTTAAGCACGAGCTATGTTACGGCCTTGCCTAAGGGCGTCGGTATTAAAATTGGCAGCGTCGAATTCCTGACGAAGGGCGACATTAGCTTCTTTGCGATTGAGGACACTCAACAGAATCGTTTCGTGCCAATTGATGGCGCACTTCTTCCCAGCGGCAAAGTGAATGACGCTTTCGCGGTTCGAGGCGGGCTGTTGCCAAGCTCGCTGCAGTTCGAAGTCCGAACCAACCAGGAGGGCTTCGATATTGCCGCCCACTTCAGCATGTATGTCGGCGGAAACGACATCTTCGCGGGTGAGTTTAACCAGCAGCTGCCGGGTTCCCCGGTCGGGCTCGGCACCCCTGGTGTTGACTTCCGCCAGGTTTATGGGACCGTTGGTACGCCAACCATGGGTACTTGGAAGTTTGGCCGCGACCTCGGCTTATTTGCCGGTGACGCCATCCTTTTTGATGCAACCCTCTTCGGGGCGGGCACTCCTGGCAATAATGCCATGCCGGGCAACACCACGCTAGGCCGCATTGGCATCGGCTATGTTTATGCCGACTGGATCCCGCAAATCACGTGGACGTCGCCCGACCTCTATGGCTTCACGTTTTCCGCAGGTATCTTTACGCCTCTCGAGGCGACCGACATTGGAGACACCCTCTTTACGCGCACGCTCGCTGCCTCAGCTACTATCACCGGTCAGGATGCGCCAATGGTTCAATGGAAGCTCAAATATGTGGGCAATCTGGGAGGCGACGCCTGTGGCCTGAAGGATACAGCTTGCGCCGAAGGTTTGAAGCTTACGGCCTGGACCAGCGGCGTCTATCAGGATCATCAAGTTGAGAGAGGCGATCTCATCATTGACCAGCGCCCCGGCTACTCCATCACCAGCTGGGGAGTCGACGGCGGCATAAAGCTTGACTGGGCCGGCTTCAGCTTCGTTGCTTACGGTTACACCGGCGATGGACTTGGGACGACAGGGCTATTCTGGAACGCGGTGTCGATCAACGGACAAACACGCACTTCGGACGGCGGCTATGTCCAGGGCAGTTACACCTGGGACCGCTTTACCTTCGGCGGTAGCTGGGGCGTCAGCAACCTGGACCGGAACACGTGTGACCTTACATATGGCTGCGGCTTGGGCATCGTTGGCCCGCTTGATCCCGTGACCCTCCAGAAGCAAATCAATTCCGAAATCGGCTTCGTGAGATATAAGCTGACGGACTGGGTACAGTTCCAAGGCGAGTATGTGCATACGGAGCAGCAAAATTATGCAAACTGCGCAAGTTACGTAGGCTGCAGGATCTACAACGATGCCATCATCGGAGGCACCACCTTCTTCTGGTAGGTGGCCAAGCTGAGCGCCGCCGGGCTCCGTGCAACTGGCGGTCGAAAGGCGGGCGGCCGGCCTTCGATCGTGTGTCATGTTCAAAGTGCTGATCCTGCAGACCAGCCATAACCTGTCGGACGAGCGGACGGAGTACCTCATCAAGGACCGTCTCTCTTTCATGCGCTTTCTGGGGCTGAGCCTCAATCAGACCGTGCCTGACGCCAATACGATCTGGACCTTCCGCGAGGCCCTGACAAAGGCCAAGATCGATGGCAGGTCTGCGATCGAGGTGCTGGTCTCAGGCGATACCGTTGGGGTCGCAACTTTCCCTGTATTTGCCGGTGCCTTTCCCTGTTATCGCAATCGCCTTCCCTGTTATTTTCTGTGAGCGGAAGAGCGAAAAATGCCCGGAAAATTGGCTCCGGCGAGCCCAAGCCGCGACTTTTAATCCCGAGATCTAGATTTTCCCTGTATTTTTCCTTGTTTATTTTCGCAGAGGACAGGTTCGCCGTGGACTGCTCCGTCAGCCAATAGTTTCAATAAGTTAGACCGACGCAATCCACCGCGTTAGACACGCGCGTGTGCCGGCGCCCGAGATCTGCGCGAAAACTTCGTGTGCATGTGCGCATATCGCAATGAGGACATGGAGAACCTCTGAGGCGCAAGTGAAGCGCCTAGTGCATGCGATTGAGAGCAACATCGAAGGCATCGAAATTCCTTAGAACATGCCCTTCGGGCAGAAAGCCCCGATCTTCGCAGGCGGCAATCAGCGCCGAAAGCAATTGCCTGCCAATGCCGAAGCCGGTCACGTCGGGATGAAGATAAACTGAATCCTCAAGCGTAAAGCGATAGGCCGAGCGCGTCCGATAGGGCGCTGCGTAAGCGTAGCCAAGGACTGTGCCCCCTGCCTCAGCTGCAAGATAAGGAAGCTTCTGCGCTGCGATCGCCCGAAAGCGTTGCTCCATCTCTTCTCTTGTCGGGGCCACTTCCTCGAAAGAGGCGAGTCCAAAGAGGACATAGTGCGCATAGATCGCCGAAATTGCCGTGATATCGCGTTCTGTCGCGTTCCGGATGGTAACCGCAATTGGTCTCCGCAATCGCTATTCCGCCTTTCTTGCCGGCACGTTCGTGACGCTGCTCCTGCAAAGCAGCACCGCGACCGCGCTGATGACCGCCTCGTTCGCGGCACGCGGAGCCATAAGCCTCGTCCCAGCCCTCGCAATCATGCTTGGCGCCAATGTTGGGACGGCTCTCATCGTCCAGGTGTTGTCCTTTAATATCGCAGCTATTGCTCCGGTATTCTTCATTGTTGGGCTCGCCGCCTTCCGGCGCGGCAAGCGCACACGGACCCGCGACCTTGGCCGGGCGATTATCGGCGCCGGTCTGATGCTTCTCTCTTTGCACATTCTTCTCGATACGCTGGCGCCGGCGGAGCAGGCCCCGGCAGTGCGCAGCCTGCTTGGGCTCATTACCAAGGAGCCCGTCCTGAGCGTGGTCATTGGGGGTGCCCTCGCCTACGCAGCTCATTCCAGCGTGGCTGTGGTCTTGCTTATTATGTCCTTAGCCTTCTCTCAGTTTGTGACACCGGAGGCGGCCCTGGCCCTTGTCGTCGGAGCCAATCTCGGCAGCGCAATCACGCCTGTGCTGGAAGCCGGCCTGGCCGGAGACCCAGCGAGCCGCCGCGTCCCGATGGGCAATCTACTTACCAGAGGGGTGGGTTGCGTTCTTGTGCTTCCGTTCCTGCAGCCGATCGCCCATGAGCTTTTGCAAATCGAGCCCAATCCTTCGCGGATGGTCGCGGATTTCCATCTCGCGTTCAATGTTGTACTCGCGCTCCTCTTCATTTTTCCATTGCAGCAAATAGCGGTTTTGCTGACGCGGCTGCTTCCGGAAGAGAAAAAGCCTACCGATCCGGCGCTGCCGATCTATCTGGACGAGGCCTCGCTCGCGATCCCCGCTGTGGCTCTGGCCTGCGCCGCGCGTGAGGTGCTGCATATGGGCGATATTATCGAGTCCATGCTTCGCGAGTCGATGAGCAACGACCGTAAGCTCGTCGCTCGGATAAGCCGCTTGGACAATATTGTCGATCGATTGGACGAAGCAACTAAGCTCTACATCACGCGGTTGACGCGGGACAGCCTCGAAGAGACCGAGGGATCCCGCGCGATGGAGATCATCTCGCTTTCGATCAATCTGGAGCATATCGGCGACATCATTGATAAGAACCTGATGAAGCTCCCCTCGAAAAAGATCAAGCGCCGGTTGACATTCTCGGCCGAGGGAGCGGTTGAACTCGCCGCCTTCCATCAGGAAGTTTTGGACAATGAAACTCGCTTTCGGAGTCTTCATGTCTGGAGACGTGAAGGCGGCGCGCCAACTCATCTCCCAAAAAACGAAGCTCAGGAATGCCGAACTTTCCGCGGCGGAAAGCCATCTCGCGCGCTTACGGGAGGGCCGGCCGGAAAGTATCGAATCGAGCTCGCTGCATATCGATATCCTGCGCGATTTGAAGCGCATTCATTCCCACATTTGCTCCGTCGCTTATCCGGTGCTGGAGCGGGCGGGCGAACTGCACCCCAACCGGCTCAAGAGTCCAGACACAGAAGACAAAGGTACAATTAGCGCCGAGGGTGAAGCGCGTGCCTTGTAGAGCCAGACAAAGGCATTCCGCAAAAAAAGTGGTGCAGATAGCAGCTTCGTGTGAGGTCGGCTTGAATGTGAAGGTCCCGCCTTCAGAAACAACTTTGCTTTGCCCAAGATTGCGTTATCCTCACCGTTTTTGAAGACAACAAGGACAGCCAAGGGGAGATCATGGTTGCGCTGAGGCAGGTCGCGGCGTTGCCGCTTCGCCGAGCCAAGAATGGCGACCTCGAAATCCTGCTCGTCACCTCGCGGGGAACCGGCCGGTGGATCATCCCTAAGGGCTGGCCATCAAAGCGGCTCCACGATTACAGGGCCGCGGCCCGTGAGGCGAGGCAGGAGGCAGGCGTTAAGGGAAAGATTATCCCAAAGGCAATTGGCAGCTATCGCTACGCGAAGCCGGAGCTTGGAGAATCGTGTGACATCGATGTGTCCGTGTTTTTGCTCACAGTCCTAAAGCAGCGCAAACGCTGGCCTGAAATGCATCAGCGTCAAAGAGTGTGGTTCGATGTTTTAGACGCGGCGAAAAAAATAAAGGAGCCCGAGCTTTCCTCGCTCATTGGCCGCCTTCTAGAGTTGAACGATCGCGAGGCTCCCGCCGTATAGTTGCGGAGGAAATGCGAACTTCAGCAATTGGCCGATTTTGTTCTCTAATTCCGGGATTGGGGTCAAGCTCTCGACTGCATCTTTGCCGGGTCCATGGTTCTCTTCGCGGTAGGAGCGGCGCCCTCCGCATGATGGCGTAGGATGACGCTGGC
>JBAUNL010000392.1:0-10242 GCA_049579205.1 Rhodomicrobium sp.
TCTTTATTGTCGTCAGAGTGGATTACCACATGACTTTCGCGCGACCGTTCGAAAATGCGCAGGCCAAAGTCACTTTCGAGTGATGATGCGAAGAGCGGGACCCTTCAAGAGCGCGTCCGCAATGGACGGAAAACCGGCTCCTCGGTACCGGGAGTCATTTAATAGCGGAGGTCAAGTTTTTTGGCGTGGCTGGCCACCCCCGCCTTTCTCAACGCCTCAATCACTGAGGGCCAAGAGCTCACGTAACTGCTATACTGGACCTCGCGAACGAAACCACGATCCGCGAATGGTTCGTCGGTGTAAAACCAAGAAAAGGAAGGGTACCGGTAACGGATCAGTCGAAAAAGTAGATGGAAAGACCTGGCACCATGAGAGGGCGGCGACATTGGGAGCCGCTCAAGCGGGGCTTTGGCGGGTGTTCTTGCGCTGCTTAAAGGCAGGGGGTTTTCCCGTAAAGCCGGCGCTCTTTTTCGGCAAGCGCGTCCGCGCGATGTCGTCTCTTGGCGCGTGAATGCAACCGTTGAGAAAGAGGAGGACGCATTTCCAGGCTACGCCAAACGGGCTCATAACGATCTCGCAGAGGTCCAGCTTGAAACTGGGCTGCCCGGCGCAATCCTCGTTCTTGCTTTTCTTGTTTGGTTCCTAAGACGCAGCTACTAGGCAGGAGCACATCCTGAAGGGGAAATCGCAAGACTTTTGGAGGGACTGAGCCGGGCAGGTGCCGCCCACGCCATTGTGTGGAGGCATGTGCCCCCGGTCAAAGTTGGTTGGCGGAAATCTTCTTCACCCTGCCGGAATGAACTATCCGCATGAAACTGTTGCACGAGCCTGTGGCTGCCTAGCACCGGCCCTTTCCGGGATTGAACGGCATCGCAACCGTCATCATGGGCTGCGCTAAGGACATCGTGGAATATGCAGGCGTGCCGCGCTTTCTGTTTTCGGATTTTCCGCCGAACGAATGTGATGGACGTGCTGGAGATGCCGGAGCTGCCGCAGGAGCCGGAGCGACCAAAGCGCAGGGCGAATAAGACGGCGTAGATCTGTTCACGTTTGGAACCATAATTATGGTTCGGCATTCCTTGGCGAGGCTGAATTGACGGGGGGGTCGGCGTGAGGACATTGGCATGCCAATCTTGCCTGCGCTGCTAGTCTCGCTCTTTACGTTCTTGAATTTTTCAGCAACGGGGGTTGAGGCACGCGTTCGCCGCGACGCCAGACAAACCTCTCAAGCTGCCATTCCCAATATCGATATCGCGAATGCCTGCCACTCTGTTGTTAGCTATGAAAGCGGTGGCGCAAAGGCCGATAAGGCCCAAGACCTTTCGGGGTGCCTCACCGAGGAGCAAAACGCCCGCTCCGAGCTGCAAAAAGTTTGGGGCTCTTTTTCTGCAAATATGCGTGAGCAGTGCCTGTTTCTCGTGACCCCGCCTGCACTGCCAAGCTACATCACCTTGCAAACTTGCCTGAACACTGCCCGCGACGCGGTTAAGATGATCGAAGGCGATAAGTTCGCCCGGCGAGCCAACCCCAATTCCAGCAACCCAATCGATTTAAATAGCTTGAGATAGGTCGCATTCATCGCCAGGCTAGCGGCTCCGTTTTGCCGGTTCGTTTCTGTCGCGTTCCTGTAATTTGAAATCTATCAACTTCTCTGTCGCGAAGACGTTACGGTGCGTTCCGGTCCAGCGGCATGGAAAGGTTACCGGCTGAAATGTTCACGTTTTGCGCTAACCTCGGCGCATGCCTGAGAAGACCATTCGCATTTACAAACACAAAGACGAGGCAGGGCACATTGTCGGCTGGAGCGGGGACATCAAGATCCCCGGTTACATTATGTGGATAAACGTCCGCGAACGAAGCATGCCCACAGATTACGACGGCTCGATCTATCCCACAAAAGACGCAGCAATTGAGGCGGCTAAACGCACGATGCAATTGACCCTCCACCAGCTGAAAGCCAGCGTGAGCTTTCTAAGCCAAACTCACATCCTCGTCAGCGCCGTGAGCAGCTGCCGTAGCGCCTTAGCGCTGTAGTCCTCTCTGATCTCAACCGCTGCCGCCATCCCTATCCCCGCGAATCAGGCCCCTTACGGAACCGGATCACAGGCACTCAAAGGAGCAAATACTCTTCCGCAAGAGTCAGTCGCCGCGATGTTTGCTATTATATACCTAATTGCATTTTGCAATACGTATATTTGTTATGTGTCTGTTCTTGTATCTGTTACGTATCTGTTCTTGGGTCGGCTGAGCCAGGTCGCCTTTCACGCGAGGCGAGCTATCGCTGTCTAAAACTTCCGCAACCGCGCAGCTGAACAGCCAGGCCGGCAGAAAGGCGCTTTGGCTTTCACGTTACGGGTTCGACCATCTTCCGTTGCGTCATGTTTCCATAACTAACTGCATTGATAATTATTGTAGACAACTTAAGATTGAAAAATGCTCCTTTTTCGCAGTGCGGAACCTTGCAAAACCATGGGAAATCCTTCCTGTCAAACTTGATCCCATATCTGTTCCACACATGTCTCCCTAACTGATTCGTGGCATCCGTTGTCACATCCGGAGCGGGGGGACACCCATCCCCGCGCGGCGGAATGTTTCATCAGGAGGAACCCGCAAGTTGTGGGAAGGCCAAGGTCAAGGTTTCCAATCTTCCTGATCCGTTACTGTAACCAGGGAGGGTGAACACCACATAATAGTAGTTCCGGCAGCGAAGAACTGATCCTCGCCGCCGACGTCCTGGTCGACTCGGAGGTCAGCTTCCTGCATCCGGAACGGCCATTCGAGTTTGACATTGACGTGCCAATGGGAACCAAGACGCGCATGGCCTTCCTCGACCGCGCAGCGGCCGGCAAGACGCTAATCGGTAGCTACCATCTATCCTTTCCTGGCTTCGGGCACGTGGTGCGCGAGGGGAGCGGCTACCGCTGGCTGCCGGCAGATTGGCGGTGGATGTAAAGCGACCTTCCCAAGCCGCACGCAATCAGGAGCGATGAGAACGAGATCGTAACCCCGGCGCGCGAGCCGGTCTGCATAAACGGCGCCTGTGCCAGTGGAAGCGCCAGTGATGAGAACCGTAGATCGAATTACAGCCGTCGTCCAACCCTTAGCTGCTACCTGAATGCTTTATGTGGCGGCCTTTTGCAGGGTGGCTTGCAGATCATGGTCAAGTTTCTCCGCCACCGCGTTCACGTCTGCATCATGGAACTGATCAAAGACGCTTTTTGGGCGGTCGTATTCGAACGCCACGTCTCCAGCCGCATCCACACGCAAAAGGACGCGGATTGGGGCATAAAGCGCAGCCGAAAGCTGATGCCGCGTCATCCGGGATGCTGTCAGCGCATTGCCGATATCGTATTGGATCGCCTTCCGCTGCAGCCCATAGATTGTGAGAAGCGCCCCGTGGTCCCGGAAACTAAAGATGGACAGCACTGGCCCTTTTTCTAGCTCACGCAGCGCGCGCTCCCCTTCGCCGCGGCCAAGCAGCACGAAAATATCCTCATCGACGCGTGGGACGAGCGACTAATTCTGCCTTCATACTCTCAAATGATTTTCGCGAGGGAATTGTAACATGCTCGGTTTGGATGGTGGTCGTGCGGACCTCGAAGCTTGCCATGGTGATCTCCCTTGGCGTTTCCGGTTTTGATTGGACTCACGCTTTGCCTTCGGAGGCCACGCCTAACGCTGTGGCCGCAGCCGAGCAAATCCCGCCAATACATCTAAGATTACCGGGTATCCTTGCCATAGGGATCACAATCGCCTCAAGCAATCGTCTCAATGGCCAGCGCAATACCCTGGCCGGCCGCCGATGCACAGAGGGGCGCGCGCCCTTTACCATGAACAAAAGCCCCTTCACATTGATATCGAGGATTTGGTCGTAAAGTTCCCCGCTGATCTCGCCGAGCGCGGCATATTTCGCAAGGCCAGATTCGCGAACACGATGTCGAGCTTCGCTTTTTCACGCCTGATTGCCCGGACAGCAATCAGAGATCAGTGAGCTTCGACCGCGGCGACCCAAGGGTCGAGAGTCCGCTGTTGGAACGGGCGGCATTGATCTCTTTCTGAAAGAAATCTAGAAATTATGCGAGCTTGAGCGTCGATCCCACCATTGGTCTCGTAATCGTAGATTAGTGAGGGAACCAGTTTAAGGAAGTATGATAGAAGCTTGAGACCGCAGCTTGTGTCACGCCTCAGCCTGGAGGGGCACCATCAAAGTGAACAGCGCACCGCCCCCCGGATTCTCCTCAACCATTACCCTCCCGCTATGATCGTCCATGATTTCCCGAACGATTGCGAGACCAAGGCCCGCCCCTGGACGGCCAAGACACCAGTTCCCGCGCCAGAACCGCTCGAAGATCCGGCTACAATATTCTACTGGAACTCCAGGTCCGCGATCGGCCACGGCGATACGTCCGCATGGATCGACACGAACTTCCACCTCTGTGCCGGGCGCTGTAAATCCGATCGCATTCTCTATCAGATTGCGAAGCGCATCTTGGAGCGCATGGGGATTCCCTCGGACGAACACCTTGTCCGTCGCTTCCGTCAGCGACAGGATTTTCTTTTCCGCGATCGCGAGCGGGGCAAGCTGGCCTACCACGCCTGCCGCCACGCTATTCAGATCCACATCGGCGTTTAGCTCAAGAGCAACATTATCGAGGCGGGCAACCTGCAAAAGCTGGTCGACCAAACGGTTCATCCGCGCCACATCTTCGCGCAAATGAACGATGCTTCCACTGCCCTCCATTGCCTCGATTTCTGCGGTCAGCACGGCGAGCGGGGTACGCAACTCATGCGCCGCATTGGCCGTGAACCGCCGCTGCAAGGCAAGGCCATCATCCAGCCGTTGAAGCGCCTGATTGAAGGCCCCGACAAGAGGCTTCAACTCGGTTGGGAGTTTTTCAGCCGGCAGTCGCACGCCTGAATCGTGCGGACCGATGCGTGATGCCGCCGCCGAAACTTGATGCAGGGATCGCAGTCCATATCTTAATCCAGCTATGGCAACCAGCAGCACAAGCCCGTCAACTACGGGAATGAGCCAGGCTATACCAAACAAGAACTCTTTTAGAACCGCGCTTATGAAGTGTTCGTCATCTCCGGCGGTCGCGATCGAAACGGTTACCTGACCAACGGAAGTTTCGCCAAGGCGGACGATCCCGCGATAGTTGCGGTTGGCAGGGCCAAAGGCCTTAAGACGGAAAACGTCTGCTTCTTCGCGGCCAAGTGGCCAGCTGGCGGTCAAACTGCCAAACTCCGCGGGCGAAGCTGCAATTAGCGCGCCTGAACCATCGCGCAGAGCGAAGATGTATTCATAGCCCGGAGCTTGAAACAGCGCGGCAAGAGGGCTCGGCTGGCGTAACGTCAAGCGGCCCTGATCGGGCACAACTTCGGAAAGCAGCTCCTCGATGCGCCGTTCCAATTCGAATTTATCGAGATTTGCCTCGGCATCCCATGCTTTACCGGCAATGCTCATCATCACGATGAAGGCGCCCGCTGCGAACAGAACCGTCAACTGCAAGGCCAGCCGGAATTGTAAGGAACGCGGGTCGAAAATCACTATTTCCTGTCCATCAACACGTAGCCCACGCCGCGCACGGTGTGGATCTCGGCACTGGCACCCGCCTCTTCGAGACGCTTGCGCAATCGATGGATATGGACGGGAATCGCGTTCGACTCCGGTTCGTCGTCGATCCCGTAGAGTTTGTCCTCAAGAATGGTGCGCGGCACGACGCGGCCCTGACGCCGCAGCAGCTGCTCCAGAACCGCCACTTCTCTGCGTGGTAAGGACACAACGCTTCCTGCAACGTGAACATCCCGGCCGATGCTATCGAAGGCAATGTTGCCGGCAGAGAGGACGATACCGAGCGCCCCTCCGGGGCGCCGCAAAAGCGCATTGATGCGAGCAATCAGCTCCGCCATCGCAAACGGCTTGATAACATAGTCGTCCGCACCTGCGTTAAGGCCGGCGATGCGATCTTCGACAGCATCCCGTGCAGTAAGCATCAAAACCGGCGTCGTGTTTCCGCGACGGCGTTCTTCGCGGCACAGCAGAAGTCCGTCCCCATCCGGTAAACCGAGATCGAGGATGAGCGCATCATAGGGAAAGTTTGCAAGCGCTTCGGCCGCATCCCGCTTTGACGTACAGAGATCGACGGCGAACCCCGCCTTCTCCAGGCATTGCCGGAGGAGCTGACCGAGCCGGAGATCATCCTCCACGACAACAATGCGCATGCCGCCACCATTATAGTTTCAAGTTCAACCCAATATCGAAGCCATTGAAACTTTACCGCAGGATGACAGGTGCAACCGCGGGCAAGAAAGCACTAGCGCTGCTAGCTCCGGGTGTCAAAGAGGCATCATCCGATAGAGGTTAAGTATCGCGCTCCTGCCTCGTACCTCATCAAAGAGCGGTACCACGAGCCTGTGAGCGCCTGAACAATGTCATTCTGCCTTAAACTTCTCCCGCGAGCCTTGGCGGCAGCACTGGCAATTCTAGGCGCGGGAGCAGGCCCTGGATGAGCCGGGTGTGATCAAAGCTGCGCTTCCTCGGGTTCGTTAATTCATGCGTAAGATGCGGAAAGCAGTGGCAGCTGACCTTTACTTCCGTCTCGGACTGCGCCCGGGTGCCTCAGCCGATCAAATTCGTGACGCCTATTTCGAGCTTGCCAAAGCATACCATCCCGATAGGCGCAGCAGCGACGCGAAGGCAGATGAAAGCTTCAAGGAAATCGTTCTCGCCGCTGCTATCCTTCGCGACCCCGAAAAGCGCAAGCTCTATGATCGCGGTGAAATCGCAGTTGAATCGCTTCCGGCCACGAATACCCGGCTGCGGGAAGAACGCTATTATTTCACTACCTGCCTCCTTGCCGTCGCCATAGGCATTGCAGGCTGCGCAGTCTTTTTCTCCTTGGCGCGAAACCAAAAAACCGTGCCGGTCGCAACCGCCCGTTTCGAGCGCGCAGCAAAAAAACCCGCCGTTGTAGAGACTATTCCCGCTCTCGACCGGATGTCTCCCGGCATCGCTTTCAATGAACTCGTGCGGACAATACGCTCAGATGACGCGAATGCGGGCAAGGAAGTACCGCGTGCGGTATCCGCGCCCCAAGTAGCTGGTCTGCCTGCGACAGTAATCACTTCGAGCAGTGTTGTTGTGACGGGACCCGCTACATCCTGGGATACGCCAAGAGATAGCGAGAAGGGCGCCCCTCTCCGCAGCCGGCAATCTGCCGGCAAACTTGCCTCGACTCTCAACAATGCACCACTGGAGCCGCGTCCTGTCATTGTGTTTGCCCAGTACCCAGCGCCTAGGAAGAGTTATCTGGATCTGCGAGACTGCCCCATCACTTCGGCGGCCAAAAACATCCTGGCAAGCATCCTCATACATTGAGCGCGAAGCGGGCTACTCAAACCCGCTGGATCACTTTTGGGTGGGACATTTCCGGAAAAAGCCTTGCGAGACTATGGGGTCAGATTGTCCCACTTTTTGGCCAAGTCTTTGTCTTTGTTTTGTCGCGCGAACCCTCTCGGGTTCTATGAGTTCCGGCTCGAAGACCGGGTGCCGAAGCATCACCTCTTGCGCAGGATCAATGCCGTGATCGCGCTGATGTTTGCGGAACTGCATCGAAACCTCGCCTCTTACTACAGCAGTATGCGCTATCGGCCAAGTTTCCCTACTGCCGTTCGGGCCACTGACAGCAAAAACGCTGAGACCTCAAAAAACCGACGCCGAAAGCGTTGACCGCGCCAAAATCCTCGCAGTTGCCTGCCATCCCTACCTTTCCGGCGTTCCCCATCGCATCGGCCATGTGGAGCGCACCTTCGAAGCCCTGTTAAGCAAAAACGGTGTGGCGGCCTGGGACGGTGCTCGTATCCTGGACTGGTATCTTGGAGTGTGAGACTGAGGTATTGAATTAGGACTTAAGTTGCCAGGACGGCAATTGTTGAGGGCGAGATTGTACCCGACTCTCGACAGTTCCAGCCGGCGGCTGAAGAACGCCACGCCTAAAAGGGCCGATTCGGCTCGAGAAACGGAAATCCCAACGTCTCGAAATGTATGCGGCTTTCACTCAAAGTGCGGACATGAATTTCCTCGTACGAGAGAAAACCCAGGATCGGTTGCATTCCCCCTTTTTTTCGAACAACTCTTTAGTCTCGAAGCTATAATTGCGAAGGTGGGACCGCCTTGGGCGACTTTGTCCGATCGAATTGGGGCCACTGCATTGAGATGTCTGGCAATGGAATCTCCTTGCCGGTCATGCGCTCAATTGTAACGGCGTAGCAAGTAATCTGATTGAGACGGGGGAAGAAACCCTTCGGCTGGCCTAGGTCGCGCTTCTCGTATTTCGCCATCAGCATCTCGAAAAAACGCTGCTTGATGCCCTGCGGCTCGACTATGTGCGCCCGGCCAAACACGATCACGCTGCGATATGACACTGAGGCGTCGCACTCGAAGCGCCCATAGGCATAGACCTGGCCGGGTTCGTCGACCTCAAAACACACGCGCGGCTCGCGTTCCACATTGGTACGTAGATGCCCTCTGACGCCCGCATTGTGCACATAGATTTTTTCGTCCATCCACACATATAGAAGCGGCACGCAATATGGATAACCGTCCGCACCAATTGTCGAGAGGCGGCCGCAAAATCCGCGTTCGAGCGTATCAAGCGTACGTTCTGGCGTCATGACGAGGTCTTGCCTACGAATTTGCGGCGGTGCGCTCATGAGCATCCTCCAAATGTCATCTTATCCTTAGGCGCATAAGCCTCAACTTTTAGACTCTCTCTTCCAAGAGCGTTGTCGACTGCCTCGTATGATTTTCATCGCATTGCCCCGTTTAGAGGCCTTCCGGGGAGGCTAAAACCATCGCCTGGATTCTCTGCACCATATCCGGCTGAAACGCGCAGGCCTTGCGCGTCTGCCGGTTGGTATGCACGCCCGTCAGCTCGCAATTCGCGCAAACCTCGCCCGTCTCGCCGTCCCGCATTTCGTGCAGGAACCGGATCACTTTTTCACGCACCTCCAGCACGCGGCTTCTCACCTCCACGATGGCACCTGCCAAAAGCTCCTGTTTGTATTGAATGTTCTGCTGCACCGCGGCCATGCCGCGATGATGTTCGCGCAGATAGGACGGGGTGATACCGATGGCCGCAAACAAGTTCCAGGTCGCCTCGTCGAACTTGCCCACATACCACGTCACGTTCATGTGCCCAACATGATCGCACTGCCAGGGATATACGCAACCTTTGTAAGTTAATAGCTCCATCCCACGCGACCCTCTAGACTGATTGCTATAATCGCGAGGATGATATAGACCAGTCGTTATAGAGTCAACGTCCGCATTTCTGGCGTTTAGACCGCTACAACTAGCATCAGGGATGAGCCATGGCTAACGCGGCACTGCACAAGGATAACATCGTGCGAACTGCCATGAGGCTCTTCCGCCAGCAAGGGTACGCGTCAACCGGCCTGCAGCAAATCCTTATAGAGAGCGGAGCGCCCAAGGGCTCCCTTTACCACTACTTCCCGGGGGGGAAGGAGGAGCTTGGAAAGGCGGCGGTGATGCTGGCGGGCCGGCTTATGGGCGAAATGCTTTCCGATCTTGCGACCAAGCACGAAAAACCCGCCGCGTTCGTGCATGCCTATTGCAGCGTTATGGCCGGCTGGATGGAGGAATCGGAGTTTCGCTCGGGTTGCCCCATCGCCACCACTATGCTGGAAACCGCGCCGCATTCGCCGCTGCTAACGGAAGCAGGTGTAGAGATACTTGATCACTGGATTTCGATCATCGCGCCGGTATTTGTCCGCTCAGGTCTCACCATGCAGGCTGCAAAATTGAAGTCTCAGCTTCTAATTGCCTCAATGGAAGGAGCACTCTTGCTAGCCCGCATCCATCAACGCTCAAGTTCGATAATGGCCATCGCTGAAACTTACGAATGAGCTTGAAGCTGGGAATACACCCACTAAGGTCGCGCCAGGATTTCCCGTCGGGCTCCCATCAAAAAAGGCACGAGATGACTGTTTGCGCAGCTCGGCCCAGGCTCATGAGAAAGGCAAGGCGATACACGCCTGCTGAACCGTCAGAAGCGGACGCGGCTTTCAAAAGCCGGAACTTCCGCTCCCGGCCGAGCCCGTTCTCTAATTCCGGGCCTGAGGTCAAGCTCTCCAAGAAATCCTTGCCGGGTCCACGGTTCTCTCCGCGTTCGGGCTAAGCCCTTCGCATAATGGCGCTGGGTGACTCTGGCGGGCCAT
>JBAUNL010000393.1:0-8328 GCA_049579205.1 Rhodomicrobium sp.
GCCATATGCCTTCGTATAGTGCCTAGGGGGAGCCTTTTCGCTGGCGCGCTCATGCGCGGCAGGCGATAATTTGCTCAAGCAAAAGCAAAAAAGCGGCCGGGGCTCGCCGGCCGCAGCCGGGTTTCCTCAGGCGAGCACATCATGCCAACACTCCCTCAGTTTCTATCCCAGGCTTTCAACGGAATTGCATTTGGCAGCTTGCTCGCCCTCATCAGCAGCGGTTTGACCATCATCCTTGGCATGTTAGGCGTGCTGAACTTCGCTCATGGCGCTATGTTCATGCTGGGCGCCTATACTGCCTTTGTCGTGCTTAGCCATTCCGGTTCTTATTTCGCCGCCTTATTGCTGGGCGCTCTTTTTCTGATGCTTGTGGGCTTGGCGATGGAGCGCGGGTTGATCCGCTTTTATTACAGCAGGCCGCCCGAAGATCAGATCCTCGTCACATTTGGCCTCGGCATCATGATGGTCGAGGCAATCCGCTACTTTTTCGGCGGCCTGAGCCAGCGTGTTCCGCTGCCAAGCTGGGGCAATGGCATCGTCAACCTTGGCATGTTCTTCTACCCTCTTTACCGGATCCAAGTGATCGGTATCGTTACGGCGCTTCTATTGGGTTTCTATTTTCTTCTATACCGCACACGCATCGGGCTCGTCGTGCGCGCCGGGATCGAAGATCCTAGCATGGTTGGCCTGCTCGGTATTCACGTCCAGCGTGTGTTCATGTTCGTATTTGCGCTCGGAGCTGTGGCTGCTGGCATTGCGGGCGTGATTTACGCCCCGCTTTCCGCCGTGATCCCCGACATGGGAGAACCGTTCCTCGTCGAATGCTTTGTGGTTATTGTCATCGGGGGACTTGGCTCCTTCCCTGGGGCGATCGCCGGTGGAATTATCGTGGGTGAGCTTTTAAGTCTGACCACCTTGTTCAACCCGGCGTATGCGCAGGCCGCGATCTACATCGTTATGACTCTCGTACTTATTGCCCGGCCGCGAGGGCTGTTCGGCACCCACGGGCGCGTCTGATGGAGAGACTGAAGGGCTCCCGGATTTTAAGATGGTGGCCGGAGGTAGCGCTTGCGGTTGCGTTGGTGGTCCTGCCGTTTGTCTTTGATGCCGGCTTCGGCACCGTCGATCTCTTCACCCGCATTCTCATTTGGGGAATATTCGGTCTCGGTTTCGATCTGCTGTTTGGCTATACGGGGCTCTTATCCTTCGGTCAGGCTGCTTTCTACGGCACGGGCGGGTTCGTCGCTGCATATCTGGCCATCAGCGGCGCGGTGAGCAGCGTATGGCTGGCCATGCTTGCGGGTATCGCAGCGGCGACGCTTTTCGGTGTGTTTGTTGGGTTTTTGGCTCTGCGCCGCGTGGGCATTTATTTTGCCATGATCACGCTTTCCTTCGGAGAGCTGGCCTATTTTCTTGAGAATTCGCCTCTCTCAGCCTGGACGGGGGGAGAGAACGGCTTGCCAGGCGTTCCCGCACCCACCCTTGAACTCGGCACCATGTCAGTGACTTTCTCAGGAAGCTGGCCAAGTTACGAGTTGATCGCCGCAATCTACTTTCTCGGCTTCCTGCTTGCCCGCGCTATTGTGCTTTCTCCCGCCGGAAGCGTGATGACCGCCATCAAACAGAACCCCGAAAGAGCCGCAGCCGTTGGCCATTCTGTACCCGCATATAAGCTCACCGTCTTCGTCCTCGCTGCGGCCTATGCCGGCTGCGCCGGTGCTCTGCTTGGCATTTTCCAGAGCTACATGCCCCCATCGGCCTTCGCGCTTCAGACCTCCGGACAGCTCGTCATCCAAACCGTAATCGGCGGCGCTGGAACGCTGATTGGTCCGGCTGTTGGAGCAGCGATTTGGCTGGGCTTGCGTAATGAACTGCAGCAAATACCCGCCGTGGGAGATCTCTGGAAATTCTTTCTGGGACTCGTGTTTGTCCTGATCGTCACCTTCTTCCGATACGGCGTCACGGGCGCCTTCACCTGGCTTTGGCGTCGAATATTCCACCCTAGTCCCGTCCCAGATACAGGCTTCATTTTGCAATCGGACGGAAAGCCGCGGCGGGACATTCTTTTGGATCCCCAGTCCCCTGCAAAGACGGCCGCGGATAAGACTCCTCAGCTTGCTCTCGACATTCGGCGTGTCAGCAAATTCTACGGGGGTATCCACGCGGTCGAGAACGTATCGCTTGGAGTTGCTACGGGGAGCTTTCACGCGATCATTGGCCCGAACGGCGCCGGCAAAAGCACGTTTCTGCGCCTAATGGCAGGAAGCGAGACGGTGGATTCAGGTTCGATCGCGTTGAACGGACTTGAAATTACCTCGGCAGGGGTGACCGCGGCCTGTCAGCTCGGATTGAGCAAAAGCTACCAGATCAACCAGCTCTTCCCGCAATTGACTACGCGCCAGAATTTGCGGATCGCGGCACTTGGGCGCTATCGGGGCCGGCTTCGGCTCGACTTTTTGCGAGGGGCCAGCGGCTTTCCGCAGGTCGAACAGATCATCGGCGTGCTTCTCGAAGAACTCGACTTGAATGGCTGTGCAGACACGCCTGTTAATGCACTCGCTTACGGGCAGAAACGCCGTCTCGAATTGGGCCTCGCATTGGCATCGCGCCCCTCCGTGCTGCTGCTGGATGAACCGCTTGCGGGATTGAGCCCAAGCGAACGGCAGTCAGTCAAGGACCTCATCAGGAACCTCCACAAAGGCCGCACAATTGTCCTTGTGGAGCATGATCTCGACGCGGTGTTCGAACTAGCAGGGCGTATTACGGTGCTACATGAGGGGCGAAAGCTCGCCGAAGGCACTCCGGACGAAATACAGAAGAACCCGGAGGTGCAGCAGGCCTATCTCGGCGGGGTTGCCTTGCCATGAGCCTGCTCGAAGCCGAAGCCATCAATACATATTACGGCGACTCCCACGTCTTATTCGACTTGTCCATGGAAGTCCGCGAGCGCGAGGTCGTTGCGCTCCTGGGCCGCAATGGAGCGGGAAAGACGACGACGCTTAAAAGCCTGTCAGGTGCGTTGCGGCCGCGGTCGGGCGTAATCCGCTTCGATGATAAGCCGATCCACAATCTGCCGAGTCATAAAATCGCTCAGCTTGGCCTTCAGCTCGTTCCCGAAGAGCGGCGCGTCTTCAAGGGTTTGACTGTGGAGGAGAACCTGGAACTGGCCGCCTTGTCGGCGGCGGAGCCGATGTCCGCGGCGAAGATCTATGAGATCTTTCCTCGCCTGGAGGAGCGGCGCAAAAGCTACGGAAGAACGCTTTCTGGGGGCGAACAACAAATGCTTGCCATCGCGCGGGCGCTGATCCGCAGTCCACGCCTCATCCTGCTCGACGAACCATTCGAAGGCCTTGCGCCGTCCATTGTCCGGAACCTCCTCGACGTCTGCCGGGCTCTTGTAGCCAGCGGGCAGACCATTGTGATCGTAGAGCAAAACCTTCCGGCCGCTCTCAGCCTTGCTACGCGCGCCTATGTGCTGAACAACGGCCACGTCGTGTTCGAGGGCTTGCCCGAAAAGCTTTTGGGCTCCTCAGATATGAGCCGCTATCTCGGTGTATGAAGTAATTCCTGTTCCGCTTTCGCTTTGAAGGCTATTTCGATTGGCGTTCGCTCGCGTAATCAAGAATGGCGTCAACGATGCTCTGATAGCCGGTGCAACGGCAGATATGACCGGACAGCACATCTCTGACCTGTTCTTCGGTTGGATCGGGCGTCTCTTCCAGAAAGCTCGTGGCGGACATCAAAATGCCGGCCGTACAAAATCCGCATTGCAGCGCTCCGTGTTTAGAGAACGCCTTCTGCAATCCATTAAGGGCGCCGTCACTGGCCAAGCCCTCTACTGTCTCGACCGTACATCCATCCGCCTGCACCGCATAGGTCAGGCAAGAACGTGCGGGCACTCCATTCAGAAGCACGGTGCAGGCTCCGCACACACCGTGCTCACAGCCAATGTGTGTGCCGGGCGCGTTCAACTCGTGCCGGAGGAAATCGGCGAGGTGCATGCGGGGCTCAGCGCGACCAACGCGTTCGCGGCCGTTCAGCCAAAGCTTGATGACGTGTTTCCCGTCAGCTGCCAGCTTCAACATTCTCCGCAGACCTTTCGAAAAACTTGAAAGCTTCCGCCGCCAGTTCCTTGCATAAAAGGCCAACAAGCTGGCGGCGGTAGGCTGCGCTTGCGTGAAGATCGCCTTTACACTCAATCTTTTCCGTGGCTTCGGCTGCTAGCGCAGAAATCAAGGCGGGACCAGTTTCGTCATCGGAAAATGACTGCTCCAGAACCTGCGGCCGGTCGGCGCAACCGGCAAACCCGATAGTGAAAAGTCCGGGAGTGCCTGCGTTGGGACGCTTTACAAAGCAGGCGGCCGCTGCGATGGCATAGTCGCCCGCACGCAGGGCGTATTCGCGAAAGCCATAATAGGCACCTGAAAAAGCGGCCGGCCAGTGAAGCGCAACAATCATTTCTTCCGGCGCCCGCTTCGTCGTAAGGGCTGATACGAAAAACTCACGGGCGGGAATGCGCCGCCGCTTACGCCGGGAAGCGAGTTCAACAAATCCATTGAGTACGGCTAAAACAAGCGGAATTTCCGCGCTGGGATCGGCGTGGGCCACCGAGCCGGCAAGGGTTCCACGGCTGCGGGTTTGGTAATGCCCGACATGAGGAAGCGCTGCGGCAAGGAGCGGGATCTGGCTTGCGATGAATGGATCTTTCAGCGCCGCGGCCTGCCGTACAATGGCGCCGGTCCGAACCAATGAATCGGCTGCCTCGATCCGGTCAAGACTGGCGATGCGATTTATGTCGATCAACACGGAAGGGGTAGCAATCCGCATGTTGAGCATGGCGCCGAGCGATTGGCCGCCCGCCAGAATGCGCGCATTCTCCCCCTCACGATAGAGAACTTCACAAGCCTCTTCGATGGAGTCTGCGCGCGCATAGGCGAAAGGCGCAGGCTTCATCGAATGTAGCTCCGCAGCAAGCGCACGACGTTTCGGACGGCGGACACGAACCTGGAGCGGCCGCGCCTACCGGTGAGCCTGCTCTCCAAAGCCTCAAAGAAGCTCGCGATCAGGATTGCGGTGACGCTATCCAGCATGCGGTGGCCGAAGCTCACAACCCTTCCACTGATCCCCGCCTGGTAGGTGTAGGCGAGCCTTGTCTTGCCGTCCGGCACAGCGGTCAGCTGAACGTCCGCATGGCCCTTTCCGGAAGCGAGCGCGCCTTCGGAGGCACCCGACAAACGCAGCGAGTCGGGCTCGCTCAGGTTCGATAGTTGAATGCTGGCCTTATAACTGCCGCCAATGCCAGCGACGCGGATATCGACGATGGCTTCGTAATCGTGTGCCCCAACTTCCTTTATTTCCTTGCACCCTGGAATGACCTCCTTCAGGGCCTGCACATCGAGCAAAGCTGCCCAAACTACTTCTGGCGGCGCGCTTAACGTCACCTCACCCGAGCCGGACATTGGGCGGCCAGGATAAGAAGCCGTCACCTTTTCTTTTGGGTGCTCGATCGGGCCTGAATCGGGGTCCAATCCGGTCAACAGCGACC
The DNA here is from genome assembly GCA_049579205.1 of Rhodomicrobium sp. Classification (GTDB taxonomy): domain Bacteria; phylum Pseudomonadota; class Alphaproteobacteria; order Rhizobiales; family Rhodomicrobiaceae; genus Rhodomicrobium. The sequence continues at coordinate 5,546 of JBAUNL010000393.1, forward strand.
AGATCCGGGGCGCAGTAAAGGGCGGCGTAACGCTCCGCACACCGATTGCCCTTGCGATGGCGTTCCCGAGCGCGGCCGGAGCCACCATGGAGGACCCGTCGCCAAGGCCTTTCGACCCGTGCACAGTATTCGGTGAGGGACTAGAGACATGCCCAACATCGAGATGCGGAATTTCCGGGGCGGTGGGGCACATATAGTCTTGAAATGTAGCCGTCATGAGCGAGCCATCGGACCCGTAAGCGATGCGCTCCGACATGGCCGCTCCCAGGCCATGGACGAAGCCCCCCTGGATCTGACCTTCCACGAGCAACGGGTTCAGCAGGTTCCCCGCATCATGGACGGTTACATAGTGCTCGATGCTGACATGGCCGGTATTGGGGTCAACCTCGACGGCGGCGAGATCGCATTGAAAACTATAGGCGATAGACGAGTTCAGGCGGTCTTCCCGATCAGGTGCGCGGAGCGTTATAGGGGAAAATGTAAAGTTCTCGGCAATTGGACCCCCGACCCCCTCCGGCAGATTGCCCGAATCCCAGTGTAGACGGCTGGCCAGGCGCCGGATCGGCACGGATTTGTTCTGCGCGCCGGGCGATGAAGCCTGTCCATCGCTTAAGACCACTTGCTTGGCGGGAACGCCAAGTTCCTCGGCTGCGGTCCGCCTGAGTTTATCGGCGGCCTGCCGAGCGGCGAGCGCAACCGACGACGCCACTGTTGTCGAGAACCTGTTCGAATAGTTCCCCGAAGTAATCGACCAGATGCCGTCTTGTGTATCGAGGGTGGTAACAACCCTTACGATGCCAGGATCGACGCCAAGCTCATCCGCCACGATTTGCGCAACCACTGTACGGTGCCCCTGCCCGTTCGGCACACTATCTACGTGAACGATGACGGAGCCGCCCGCATCCATGGTGACCCGCGCGGCGGCCGAAGCGCCTGACTTGGGCAGCGATTGGTCGCGCTGCTGGCTCGTCAAGGCGAGACCCACATAGCCCATGTTCGAGCCGGACGTTTCAACCCCCATCGCGATGCCAATGCCACAGAGCTTGCCCACGGCTCTCCTTTTTTCGTACTCCGCCTTAAGCTCCTCAAAGCGTGTCTTTTCGAGAAGCAGCTGCAAGGCAGCTCCGTAATCGCCGCTATCGAACACTGCCCCGGCCGGTGCCTCGTAAGGAAATGCGCTCGAAGGCAGGAGATTACGCCGCCTCAACTCCGCGGGGTCGATGCCAAACTCCTCTGCCGCGCTGTCCATCATCCGTTCGAGCGGATAAAAGAACTGCGGTCCCCCATAACCCCGGTTGAGCCCGCTCGGTACCTGGTTCGTGACCACGACCCTGTTATGGATAGCGATGTCGCGCACTTTGTAGGGGCCGTTTATCGCAGCGTGAGGCCTGTATTGCGCGGCGGGTTCGGGCACGCGAACATATGCGCCAACATTTTCGGTTTGATCGAGGCGCATTCCGATAAGCTGCCCGTCGCGATCGAAAGCACCCTCGATTTTTGTCAGGCGCCCACTGGATGCGGAGGAGGCGGCGAGATGCTCGATCCGGTCCTCGATCCACTTGACGGGCACACCGAACTTCCTGCTCGCGAGCGCCGTCAGCACGATATAGGGGAAGACGCCGTGCTTGATGCCGAAGCTGCCTCCGCTTGAGGGAGCGGAGATAAGGCGAAGTTGGTCGCTGCGAACGCGTAGGGCCTCGCACATGATGGGGTGGAGCGCGAACGGCCCCTGGAAATTCGACCAGACGGTGTAACCCTCGGCCCCAGCGTCGAAATTGGCGATAACCCCGTAGGTTTCCATCGGCGTCGAGTTCACCCGGGGATAGTCGACTTCATAGCTGACGGTTTTGTGGGCTCGCGCAAATGCGGAGTCCGGGTCGCCGTAACGGAAAGTCCGCTCCTGCACCAGATTAGAGCCAAGTTTCTCGTGAATGACGGGCGCGTCATTCTCTAGCGCCGATGCGATGTTGGTGACGGCAGGCAAAGACTTGTATTCGACTGTGATGCGATCCAACGCATCTTCCGCGACATATCTGTCTTCCGCCACCACGACCGCGACCGGCTCCCCGAAATAGCGGGTTTTTCCCACCGCGCTGGGGTAGAAGTCGATGTTCCGGGTAATCAGGTTCGCCATCGGCTTCGAAAGCGCCGCGGCCTCCGATCCCGTGAGCACACCTATTACCCCAGCTAAGGCCTCGGCGGCAGAGGTGTCGATCCGGCCGATTTCGGCATGCCCATGCGGACTGCGGAGAATGGCAGCATGGCAGAGACCTGCCACTGGTGACAGGTCGTCGATAAAGCGGGCCTCGCCCCGCAAGAGGGCTGCATCCTCGAAACGCTCGATTGACCTGCCGACCCATCGAGCGGAAGCGTTCCCGGTCACTGGTCTTCTCCGAAGAAGGTAGGCGATTATTCTAGGCTGAGGCGGTTGCTAGCCCCATCTGGGGCCAAACACAAGCTTCCGCGAAATAACGCCAATGAATGCCGCTTCAAAGATCTGCGGCTGGCCTGGGCAATTTGTGCCGTGAGCGGCAAGTGGCTCTTGATCGGTGAGCTGCCGGCTAGGACAGCAGCAATGCGAGCGCCCAAGCCAAAGCGCCGGGCTGGACAGGCTTGTCTAGGCGAGGCACCGAGGCGAAGGCAGGCGGAAACTCCAAAGAAGACCCAAACCCGGTAACGAAGACGAAGGGAATGTGCTTCTCAAGAAGGACCCCCGCAAGCGGCCAGACAAGCTTTCCCGCAAGGTTTACGTCGAGCACTGCTGCGTCCACGGGTTTCTCGCG
>JBAUNL010000394.1:0-18809 GCA_049579205.1 Rhodomicrobium sp.
AAATGCGATGCTATCGCCGTCATGATCTTGCCCCCGCAAACGAATCATGACCCTTCCATATAACTGCTTCGAATCCCGAGCGGAATCCCATGCGCGCGGCGACTCAATCAGTCGGATTCGGTATAACGTGCTCAGATCGTCAAATTTCCACCATCGCATGTCTTGGCCCTCGTGCTGAATGAGCGCATTCGAGGCATTATACTTTTCAACAAAAACGTATTTCTTATTTTCGCTTTCCTTATGGTTGTATGTTTGAATGAAGATCAAGCGAGGACAACAGACCCGATATTCAAGCTCCTCATAGATTTCCCGTGCGAGTGCTTGTTCAGGGCTTTCTTCCCCTTCAATCCCGCCACCAAAAAAAGCCCAATGATCGGGCAATCTAGGGGCATCTTTAGATCGATGCTGAAGAAGGATTTCTTTCTGATCATTATACAGCGCTAAGACTGATACATTTCGCGCGGCCATCTTAGTATGAACTCCAAATCGGGGACGTTCCGGAAGCTCCATCTCTTTCCGTGCTCCCGCCGCCTGGGTCTTTAGAAAAAGGCATTGCGCATGATTGGCTTTGCTCCATGGCTTTTGATCCGGCCGATAAACTCTATGAGCCATGGCAGGCGTTATGGCCAAGGGCGCCACGGGAAAGGCTTGTCGTCGGTGGCGCAGCTTTGAAAGCGGGCGACATCGCTGAACCAGACCGAGAACGAGCTGCCGAAGCGCGCCAACTGCTCGTTACGCTCTTGCGTGAACAAGAGCCAGAAGAATTGCACTACGACGAGCGCATGCAAAAGCATCTGTCCGAAGCCGAAAGCGATCGCGAACAACAACATGAAGAGGCCGCGCTTCAATACCTCCCCCCGTTCGCTGATCGGGGCGGGTGTCTGATTGTCCATTGGTGCCTCCGTGGCCTAAACCATGTTCGTCTGACACATGATTGCGGCCACGCCCATGATGCATATCAAGAGACCAAGATCACCTTCGGCGATCTTCGAGTCGCCAAATGCCTCCAGTTTATTGTTTTATCGCGCTTTCCGGGCGAAACACCGCACACACTTTTCCTGAAAGCGCTTTAGCAAAACGCGCAGAATTGAATTGAGGCTAGATCGCCACGAGGGCCAGGGGCTCTCTTGAGGGACCCGGAGGAGGATGCGATGCATATCGACCTTAATGCAGATATGGGTGAGGGTTTCGGCGCCTATCGCATCGGCCATGATGAAGAACTCCTCGGCATCGTTACCTCCGCCAACGTCGCCTGCGGTTTTCGCGCGGGCGATGCCACGATAATGCGAAACCTCGCGCTACTGGCAAAGGAGAAGGGCGCCGGCCTCGGTGCTCACCCTGGGTTCAATGACTTGTGGGGTTTCGGCCGCAGGCAGATCACAATGAATGCGTCCGCCCTCGAATACCAGATCGCCTACCAGCTGGGAGCTCTTCAAGGGCTTGCCGCATACGCTGGTTCTCGCGTCCGCCATGTGAAAGTGCATGGCGCTCTCTACAATATGGCAGCAAAGGACGCCTCCTATGCCGGCGCCATTGCCTGCGCTGTCAAGACGGTGGACGCGAAACTTATTCTTGTTGGGTTGCCGGGCTCCGAGATGCAAAAGGCTGCGGATAGGGAGGGGCTGCTCTACGCGCGGGAGGGCTTTTGCGACCGCCTCTATCAAGACGACGGCAACCTCATGCCGCGAACCGTGAAAGGCTCCGTGATCAGCGATCCGGCGGCGGCCGCCCAGCAGGCGCTCCGCTTCGCTCGCGATTGCGAAGTTCTTGCTGCGAGCGGCGCCAGGATCAAGCTGCAAGTCGACACGCTTTGCATCCACGGTGATGAAGCTGGCGCGGTTGCCACCGCCGCCGCCGTGAAGAAGGCTTTGGAAGGCGCGGGGATTAAGCTCGCTCCTATGTTCGCTTCGGAGACTTCGCGGTCATAATGGCGTGAGCAGCAGAAGGACATTGAGCGAGACATCGTCGAAGGACTTATGCTCGGGGCTCGCCCTACGAGCCAATCCTAGCGGAGGCTAATTTCGAAGAGCTCCGCCGCCCGCTCGGGAGGTTGAAGTTTTCCATCAACCAGAAAAAGAACGCGGTCCGCTGCCTTGGCAAAGTTTGGGTCATGGGTCACGACGATGATGGTCCTCTTCTCGTTCCGCGCCAGGTCTTGGAAGATCGACCGCAAGTTCATGCTTGATTTGGTGTCGAGCGCGCCGGTTGGCTCATCCGCAAGAATGATGAGGGGATCGTTGGCGAGAGCACGTGCCACTGCGACTCGCTGCCTCTGGCCGCCCGATAGCTGGCTTGGCAGCTTGCGGGCCTCCGTACCTAATCCGAGGGAACCGAGCAATTTGTAGCCCCTAGCCGTCGCCTCCTCCTCGGTCAGCACGCCAAGCTTGCGGATTGGCAGAAGCACGTTGTCGAGTGCAGAGAACTCAGCCAGGAGAAAGTGAAACTGAAAAACGAATCCAAGCTCGCGCAGGCGGATAGTCGCGAGTTCGTTCTCGCTCAGACCAGCCGTATCCCCTCCATTGAGCCAGATCTTCCCCAAGGTTGGCATGTCCAGCAGGCCCAGAAGATAGAGCAATGAGGACTTTCCAGAGCCAGACGGTCCCATAATGGCAACGAATTCGCCTTGGCCGATATCAAGATTGATATCTTCCACCAGGGTCACCGGAACGTCTCCAGGGAGGATTCGGGTGAGGTGCTCCGTCCGGAGAACGGCACTCATGCGGCGCCCCTCAAAATATCGACCGGTTGGAGCCGGGCGCCTTTTCGCGCAGGCAAATAAGCTGCCGCGAGCGATGAGGCCATGGCGAACCCTATCCCGAGCGCAATCGGCAGCCATCCCCAATCGAGCGGCATGTAGGTAGGCTCGGTGTTAAAAGGTGTCTTGATCTGCACCCGCGACAGCGCTTCCATCATTGAAAGGCCGAGAGCAGTGCCAAGAATGCTTCCGATCACGCCTACGATTGCACCCTCGATAAGAAAAATAAGAAGTACGCTCCGTGCATGAAATCCGATGGACTTCATGATTGCGATATCGCGGGTTTTTTCCAGAACCACTGTCGAGATGACATTGTAAATGCCGAAGGACGCAACAATCAAAATTGCCCCTACAACACTGTACATGATGATCCTGCGCACCTTGAGCAGGCTCATAATGTCTTGGCTCGCCTCCTGCCAGGACTGCGACTTATAACTGACTGCAGCTTCCACGGCTTTCGCGACCTCAGGCGAGCCGTCCGGATCATCGAGCTGCAATATGAAACGATTGGCGATATTGGGGCGGTTGAGGAGGTTCTGACTGCGCTTCAGAAGCACGAAGGCCTGACCCTCGTCGTAAGCCGCATTCCCTGTCCTGAAAAGGCCAACGATTTTCATTGTGCGGACAACGCCCACCGGCGACGTAACGGTGACGTTCTTTCCCATGCCAATTCTGAACTTTTCCGCAAGACCCGTTCCAAGCACAATCCCGTCAGGGTTGGTGGCCAGCGTTTCGAGAGACCCTGCAACGAAATGATCCTCGATGGTGCTCACGTTCCTCATCAAATCGGGGATAACCCCGTTAATGGTGGCGCCGAGATCCTTGCCTGCAAAAGTAATAATGACTTGGCCCATGAGCACAGGGGCGGCACGCACATGAGGAAATGTCGAAATAAATGCGAGCTTCTCTTTGTACTGCCGGATGCCGCGAACTTCGGTGCGGGGTTTCACGCTGCGAATGTCAACGAGCGCTTGCGGGTAGGCTTGGATCGCGGGCTGCGGGCGCGGCTCGCGATACTCATCGTAGACGGTAACGTGCGGAGAGTTGTCGATAAGCCGCTTTATGAAATCGGCATCGGACCCTTCCATGAGAGAGGAGACGGCGAGAAAAAATGCGACGCCCAGAGTTATGCCCAGGAGAGAGACCAGAGTCTGACGGCGGCGGGAAAGCAAATGGCTCAGCGCAATGGAAAGCGCCAACCTCATCGCACACCCCCGCTGGCCACTTGAGGTGCGGCTGATTGGGTAGCGATCCTGAGGCGTACGCGCTTCCCGGAGGTGAGACTTGCCGGAGGATTGATCACAACCTTATCATCATCGGCGAGCCCGGCAATGATTTCGAAGCGATCGCGGCCCTTGATTCCGATCTGCGCGGGCACACGCTCTGCTTTTCCATTCCGAACCACCCACAGCACCGTGCCTGAAACTGCCGAAGCCGGAACGAGAAGCGCATTCTCCCTTTCGATGGTTACGATGTTGGTTTCGGCCGTCATGCCGATCATCAACGCCGTATCGAACGGCAATTCGACTCGAACACGGTAGTTGCGCGCCACCGGATCGCCCTTTGGGGTTATCTCGGTCACTTCGCCGGTGAATATCCGTGCGGGAAACGCGTCGGCCCTGATAAGGACCTTCTGCCCAATCTTTACAAGTGGAATATCTTCCTCGTCCACATCGGCGGAAATGCGCAGAGGAACACCCGCTTTGGCAACATAAAACACCGGTTGATTGACCGGGATGTAGTCGCCCACCTCTCCGTCCCGCCGTATGATGTGGCCATCCACAGGTGTGCGAAGCGACATAAACGTCAGCAGCTCCCCAGATCGGCGGGCGGATTGCCGGGCCGCATCCAATTCGGATTTCGCCTGATCGAACTTCTCTCGTGTCGCCCAGCCCTGCTTCAAGAGGGCGCCTGCCCGCTCGAATTGTTGTTCGGCATACTTGGCTCTTGCCTCCAGCTCTTCCACCGAGGCACGCAGATCGCTGTCGTCAAGGCGGGCGAGGACATCCCAAGCCTTCACGGTTTGCCCCTCGTCGGCCTTTAGTTCGAGGAGCCGGCCGGCAGCTTGCGGCGCGACACGAATTGTAATGCTCGCTTCCACCGTTCCCGTCGCGTAAACGGCTTGGATGGCGGGGCCGCGGAGGACCGGCACTACGGTAACGGCAGATGGTTGGAGTAGCCACCAGGTCAAAGCCCCGGCGCAAGCAATGCCAGCAACCACGACGAGAAGATGAAGCCTTTTGAGACGCGCGGCCTGGCTTATAAAAGGATTATTCTGCTTCATCCAATCACTCGCGAAAGGCTTCCACAAATGTATCTACGTTTGTGGCTTTGTAACGCTTGAGCGCCCGGCATAAGCTGATGTGTTTAAATATGTTTGGATTTCGGCAAGCGCGATGCGATCGTGATCAACAATGAGTAATTCGTTTAGTTCGTCGAATTTCCACCATCGCATGTCTTGGCCCTCATGCTGAACGAGCGAGATGTCGGGGTTATACTTCTCAACAAAAACGTATTTCGTGCTTTCGTTTTCCTTATGTGTGTATGTTTGAATGAACATTATGCGAGGGCAACTTACCGGGTATTCGAGCTCCTCATAAATTTCACGTGCGAGTGCTTGTTCAGGAGTTTCTTCCCCTTCAATGCCACCACCAAAAAAGGCCCAATGATCGGCCAGTCTAGGAGAATCTTTAGAGCGGTGCTGAAGAAGGATTTCTTTTTGATCATTATACAGCGCTAAGACCGATACATTTCGTGCTGCCATTTCAGGCATTAACTCCAAACCGGAACCTACCGTAAGCCTCGGCAGATAAAATGAACGTACCTATTATATTCGGTGAGACATGGCAGACCTTATGGCCAAGGTCACGGAAGAGGTTTCTCACCGGTGGCGCAGATTTGGAACGGGCGGCATCACTGAACCAGATTGAGAGCTTTAGCGGATTCCGGTGGTGCTAATTTAAAGCTTGAGTAGGCCATTGGGCCTCATTTGCTAAGGCTGTCGAGCCAACCACTCGAAGACGGCTAATTCGACCAGCTCCTGCAAATTTGTCTCCCTTGCTATCGCTATCTGCTTCAAGCGTGCGGCGGTCTCGCGTGACATCGCAAATGTCATGTTGGTCTCGGTATCTTGGAGCCTCCCCTGAGGCCTTGTTCGAAAATCTCTCACATTTCGCTTTCGCATGATTGCTCTTTCTGCCCCGCTCTTCCACGGCCGGCACACCGTGTGATCGAGGTATTGTCATAAGGATGCGGAGATTTTGAGGACGCAGTGTTGGATCGGATGCAAGGCTCGGTAGCTGCCTCATTTGCCTGGCCGTAAGAATTGCGCGGGCGCGTAGAGGCAGCCGTCAACGGGCGGCGGTGCATCTGGTGAGGTACAACTCGCCTGTCATTTAGTATGATCTGTGACGAGACGCCATTGTGCTAGGTTGCGACGCGGAAAATAACACTAGGGAGATCGCCATGGGATTGATGATTGTCCGGCACAAGGTGAAGGATTTTGCTGTCTGGAAACCGGCATTTGACAGCCACCGTCCGGTTCAGACAGCCGCAGGCCTATCCAATCCGCGCGTGTTTCGGTCGGACGATGACCCAAGCGAAGTGGTCATCATTTTCGATGTGCAAGATCTCGGGAAGGCTAAGGAATTAGCCAGCTCGTCTGAGCTTCGGTCGGCCATGGCGGCCGCCGGAGTAACGGATAAGCCGGACATCTATTTTCTCAATGCAGCGAGCTAGTGAGGGAGCCGAGCCCTGATTTTGCTGTGGTGACGAGAGTAAGGCCATCTCGAACCATGAGGTCAGCTTTCAGGTAAACCAGACAGTCCAAAGCTCCAAAGCCGGGGCGTGAGGCCGCGGCTGTATTAACCTTGGCCTAGAATATTGCGTTGAACACGTAGAACAGGCCGCCGGAAATAAGAATGGCCATGGGAAGGGTAAGAACCCAGGCCATCAGCAGGTTGCGGACCGTCGAGAGTTGTAGGCCGGATTTGTTGGCTGCCATGGTTCCGGCTACACCAGACGAAAGCACATGGGTCGTCGAAACGGGCAAGCCGTACATATCGGCGGCGCCGATGGTGGCCATGGCGACAAGCTCGGCCGATGCGCCTTGCGCATAGGTCAGATGCTGCTTGCCGATCTTCTCACCCACCGTCACCACGATGCGTTTCCAGCCGACCATCGTGCCAAGTCCGAGCGCGATGGCGACCGCAACCTTCACCCAGAGCGGAATGAATTTCGTCGAGGAATCGATTTCCGCCTTATAGGCGTTCAGCTTGCCGACTTCCTCCGGAGAAAGTTCGGCTGCCTTATCCTTCATCAGGAAGCGGATAGCTTCCGAGGTCAGGTACATATCGTTACGGGTGTTGCCCACGGCAGAGGCGGGTATCTTTGCGAGCGCGCCATATTGCGCGACTTGGTCCGAAATGTCCCGCATCAGCGCCGCGAGGGACGGGTATGTACCCTCGTTGATCGTGTGCGACGATACATACTGCGTCACTGCTGGCCGAGGATTGCCAAGCACGTTATATCCTGCCGCCTTGGACTCGACGACCTTGGACGCCTCCAGCGCGGCCGTCCTGAAGCTTTCTGCATGAGATGCGGGCAATGCACGGTTCAAGGCGTAGGTGGTCGGAACCGTGCCGATAAGGATGAGCATGATGAGGCCCATGCCCTTTTGTCCATCGTTTGAACCATGCGCGAAAGAAACGCCGGTGCAGGTGAGGATGAGAAGACCGCGAACCCACCACGGCGGCGGTTGATTGCCCTTTGGTTCCTCGTAGAGGCTGCGGTTGCGGACCAGCACCTTCATGACGAGCAGCAGGAGCGCCGCGGCGAAAAATCCTACCAACGGAGATATAAGGAGGGATTCGCCAATCTTCGTCGCTTGGCTCCAATCGACGCCCGAGGTTCCGTCCCGGCCACGAAGAAGCGCGTTCGTGATACCGACGCCAATGATGGAGCCGATAAGCGTATGCGAGGAAGAAGCCGGCAAGCCCAAATACCAGGTGCCAAGATTCCAGATGATTGCCGCGACGAGGAGCGCGAACACCATCGCGAAGCCGGCCGAGGAGCCGACCTGCAGGATCAACTCTACCGGCAGCAGAGAGACGATACCGAAGGCAACCGCGCCCGTGGAGAACAGCACGCCCAAGAAATTGAACACGCCGGACCAGACGACGGCGAATTGAGGCGGCAGCGAGTGGGTATAAATGACGGTCGCCACCGCATTTGCCGTGTCGTGAAAGCCGTTTACGAATTCGAATCCGAGCGCGATCAAGAGCGCGACGCCGAGAAGCAAAAACGGCAGATAGGTCGTGACCGCCGTGCCGGTTTCCTCGACATCGTTGTAGAGGCTATAGGCCGTGAAAAGTAATCCGGCTCCCATCAGCAGAATGAAAATAATGGCGGTGGCGGGTCTGGTTTTCGAGCTTAGATTAGGCTTAGGCGACGCCGGAAAGCGCATCGGCGCGGCAATATCGGTCATTAACAACCTCCTAAGTACAAGCTTAGGAGTTTTGACGTGGTGTCGTGACAGGCTGATGAATGTCGAGTTCCTTGAAGCGAAAGCCCTAATTCAAAGATCCTGGCTTTCCGGCCCGGCTTCCCAGGAAACCGCGGTAACGAACGGTTCGAGGCTGAGCCGGCCAACGATCTGCTCAAGAGCCGCATCCTTCCGCGGGCCGGGAGCCGTTCCGGCTGTAACGCAGACCTTGCCGATATCCGCCAAATCCTCGCTGTCGATGCGCCGTAGCCCAAGTCCTGCCTGCGAAAGCGCATGCAGCAGAAGCGACCGGACGTGAGCCTCTTCCGCATTCCGGCAGGTTACCGAGATCGTATAAAGGGCTTCGCTTTCTGTAGCCTGCTCCCATTGACGGCGGTTCAGCCGCAAGATGAGCGGACGCATTCCTAGATTGACGGCAACGACTAAGGCGGCGGCTCCGATGCTCAACACATAATAGCCGCCGCCTGCAAAAGTCCCCGCCATGGCGGAGCACCAAAGCGTGGCCGCGGTGTTAAGGCCTCGCACATTGATCCCTTCACGCAAGATCACGCCGGCACCGAGAAAGCCAATGCCCGAGACCACCTGCGCTGCGATCCTTGCGGCCTCGGCCGGAGCAGCCACGGCCGAAAAGGCGACAAAACCGCCGGCACCCAGAGCCACGAGGGCGTTTGTGCGCAAGCCCGCCATCTTCTGGTGCCATTGCCGCTCGGCGCCAATGGCCGCCCCTGCCAGCAAGGCCACCGCGAGGCGGGCCGATATTTCGCCCAGCATAGAAATCTCATTCATCCGCCAAAACCTTCGGCCCCGAATCCCATGCATTAGAGCATCGCGCCCAATGCTTAAAGGGTGGCACCTATGCAAAACTTTTCGGCAGCCCAATCGCGAATAAGGTGGGCGGAAAGCGCCACCCCCTTGCCAAAAGCCGCCAAGCTTGCAACCTGTGACCAGCATATTCGGTTAGAGATTCGCGTTTTCACGCGGAACACCGGCTGACGGGATAGAGGATGATAAAACAAATTGCGGCAGCGGCACGGGATCTCTTCGGCAATGAGGAGCCGAGCTCCTCACGCCGGAACATAACGCGCCTGCCACGGCCTGGCGAGAGCTACACGGCTGCGGACATCGAAGTGCTGGAAGGCCTTGAACCCGTCCGGCGGCGTCCCGGCATGTATATCGGCGGCACCGACGAGAAGGCGATGCACCACCTTTTCGCCGAGGTGATCGACAATGCCATGGACGAGGCCGTCGCCGGCCATGCGAGCTTTATCGAGGTTTCCCTCGAAGCGGACGGCACGCTCAGCGTCACCGACAATGGGCGCGGCATCCCCGTCGATCCGCATCCGAAATACCCCGGCAAGTCGGCGCTCGAAGTCATCATGACGACGCTGCATTCGGGCGGCAAATTCAACTCGAACGTCTATTCCACTAGCGGCGGCCTGCATGGCGTCGGCGTCTCGGTGGTGAACGCTCTCTCGGAATATCTTGAGGTCGAGGTGGCCCGCGGCGGCAGGCTTTACCGGCAAAAATTCTCGCAAGGCGCGCCGAAAGGCCGGCTGGAAGATCTCGGTGTTGTCCGCAACCGGAGGGGCACCACCGTTCGCTTCAGACCCGATCCGGCGATCTTCAAGGAGAAGGCTTATTTCAAGCCCCTTCGCCTTTTCAAAATGGCGCGCGCGAAAGCCTATCTTTTCGGCGGGGTCGAGATCCGGTGGTCCGCCGCACCCGAGCAAATTCGGGATACGGATGTTCCGGAGAAGGCGGTCTTCCATTTCCCCGGCGGCTTGCGCGATTTTCTTATGACGCGCATCGAGGGGCTGACGCCGGTTACCAAGGACATTTTCTCCGGTCGCGTCGAAAAAGAAGACCGCCATGGCAGCGTGGAGTGGGCCATCGCCTGGCTCGCCGATGAAGACGGCTTCATGCAGTCCTATTGCAACACGGTGCCGACGCCGGAAGGTGGCACGCACGAGCAGGGGCTGCGGGCGGCGCTGTCAAAGTCGCTGCGCGCTTATGGCGAACTGACTAACAACAAGCGGGCCAACCAAATCATTCCGGACGATATACTGGCCTCCGCCGGCGTCCTTCTCTCGGTATTCATGCGGGAGCCGGAGTTTCAGGGGCAGACGAAAGACAAGCTTTCGTCTGCGGACGCGGTACGGATTGTCGAAAGCACGGTCAAGGATGCCTTCGATCATTGGCTGACTGCTTCGCCCCCTCAGGCGAACATGCTGCTGGACTTCATCATCGAGCGGGCGGAGGAACGTCTGCGCCGCAAACGCGAGAAGGAGACGCAGCGCAAGAGTGCCACGCGAAAATTGCGTCTTCCCGGCAAGCTCGCGGATTGCTCCAAGAACGCGAAGGACGAGACCGAAATTTTTATCGTCGAGGGCGACTCGGCGGGCGGTTCGGCCAAGCAGGCACGGGACCGGTCGACCCAAGCGGTGCTTCCGCTGCGCGGCAAGATCCTGAACGTCGCCAGCGCATCGCGGGACAAGCTTGCGCAAAACCAGCTTCTCGCCGATCTGACACAGGCGCTGGGATGCGGGACCGCAAAACACTATAACGATGACGAGCTGCGCTACGACCGCGTCATCATCATGACTGACGCCGATGTTGACGGCGCCCATATCGCCTCCCTGCTCATCACCTTTTTCTACCGGCAAATGCCTGAATTGATCCGCAATGGGCATCTATGCCTTGCCGTCCCGCCACTTTACCGGCTCAGCCAAGGAGGCAAGACCGCTTATGCCCGCAATGACGCCCATCTCGCGGAACTGAAAGCAACGGTGTTCAACGGCAAGGGCAAGCTCGAAGTCAGCCGCTTCAAAGGTCTCGGCGAAATGATGCCGGCGCAGCTGAAAGAAACGACCATGGACCCGAAAAAGCGCATGCTACTTCGCGTGGAGATCACCGGGCGAGCAAGCGATCTGAATGGGTTGGACCTTGAGGCCGAAGAGACAGCCGCGGCCGACATTGTCGAACAGCTTATGGGCAATAAGCCCGAAGCGCGCTTCCGCTTCATTCAGGAGCGCGCGGCCTTCGCCGAGCCGGAAGTGCTGGACATTTAAGCAATCCGCTTAACACGCGACGCGGAGATAGCCTTAACTTGTCAGCTGCGTCGTATTGCCTAAGCCTAAGTATGGAGCGTACTACTTCAGATCATCGTAGTAAGGATGAAGCTCGACCTCCGCCACCGTAACGGCGGCGTTCAGGCCAGTCTGGCCTTGAACGCTAAGCGGCTGCAGTGAGAATGTATTGTTGGAACCTCCAACCAGCGCGTTCGCGCCGCCCCCGAGACCGACAGAAGCATCAGCAGCGACACCCACATATTTTCCGGCCAGGGCGCCCCCGCCTTCAACGCCGCGCGATGGAGCGAAAACTGTCCACGCCAGAAAGGCGTTGTTGGTGATTCCGATGTCGAGGCCGTACTTCCTGATTTCACCTTCATAGCGCTCGCCCGGATCGTTAGGGCTGACTCTGAAAAGACACCTCAGCTCCTTGGTAGAGCCAATAATAAAGCTCACGCCGCCCTTCACGCCGCAGGTTAGCTGTCCAACCTCTATTCTTTCCTGTGCCACCGCCGGAGAAAGCGAAATCATTACCAACGCCGCAGCTACGGCAGCCAAGGTCCTGAAGAAACTTGATCCCATGATCGCCACCACAAAATCCTCAACAGCAATTCTTTTGCAGTTTCAAACTAAGGCAAAGGCTTGAGCCTGTCCTTCCTCACCTTAACCGGACAGGCATGATTTCCGCCGTCAGTTGCACATTGTCCCCAAGTCCATAAAAATAGTGCGCGGGCCGGGATACTTGCCGAAGCAGCGAAAACAGTTTCAGCCGGAAGCGACCTAACGCGCTCATATTCCGGGACGGCAGCAGATTTTCTACCGTCACATGCACGATCCACTGATTTTCCTTAAGGGGCAAATCGATCGCGCTATGCTTCGCCATCTCCTCCAGGACCGCCTCGACATTGGGTTCCTCCATGAAACCGAACTCGATCGTAACGGCAATGACGCTGCAAGCCTCGTCTTTATGGAAAACTTTCACGTCGTAGCGGCCGTCATGAATGTACGGCACCTTGCGGTGCGCGACCTCGACGAAGATCAGATGCCGCGGCAAAATCCCATAGCGGTCATGCATGAGCTGTAGCAGCGCGGGCGCATGGTCGTTCGGTGACGCGAGATGCTTCGGAGTCATCAAGAGGGCGATGCGCTCCATGTACGCGGCCTGATTCTTATGAAGATGTACGAGCTTGCGCATCGTCATGGTGTGCTTTGCCGTGTAGGCCGCAAAGATCGCCTTGCGTCCCCAGCGCCAGGTTCGCATTATGGCGAAAATGACGAGCCCTACGCTCAGGGGAACATACCCGCCGTCCAGAAGCCTTAACGAACTTGCGGCGAAGAAGAGGAGTTGCACGAGCAGAAAGAAGCCGAAAATTGAAGCGGTTAAGAGTGTAGCCCACCTCCATTGCAGCGCTGCAAGAGGGATCATTGCCATGGAGGTAACGGCCATCACACCTGCTACGGCGAGGCTAAGCGCGGGAGCCAGTAAGGCGCTCTTCTGGAAGACCAGCACGAGAGAAGCGCAACCGGCGAAAAGCGCCCAATTGATGAAGGGTACGTAGATTTGCCCTTCATGGGAATGGTGCGTATGGACGACATGCAGGCGCGGGAAGAGGCCGAGCGCGATCGCCTGTGAGGCCAGTGAAAATGCGCCCGAAATAAGAGATTGCGAAGCAATGACGGCGGCGAGCGTCGCGAGGCCAATGACGGGAAAGAGCAGGGCCTGCGGTACCATGCTGTAAAATAGGGAAGCACCAGCGGCGGGCGGCGCCTGAAGCATCAGGGCGCCTTGACCCAAATAATTTAGAACGAGCGCGGGAAAGACGAGCGCAAACCACCCCAATCTGATCGGACGGGCGCCGAAGTGACCAAGATCGGCATACATAGCCTCGGCTCCACCGACGATGAGAACGAGCGCGCCGAGCGTCAACAGCGTCTTAAGTCCCTCGCTGTTGTGCAGGAAAGCGACGGCGTGGGCCGGGTTCAAAGCATGCAAGATCTGGTTGCAGATGAATTTGCCTTGCGCCGAGAATGGCAAGCACCGCGAACCAAGCAATGACAACGGGGCCAAATATACGCCCCGCGGCACGCGTTCCCTTACGCTGGGCGGCAAAAAGCATGACGAGAATGACAAGGGTGACGGGGACGCCGGAATCCGCCAGTGACGGCGCCGCTGCTTTAAGCCCTTCCACAGCGGATAGCACGCTGATCGCCGGCGTTATAGCGCTGTCGGCGATTAAAAATCCGGCCCCAAGCGTGAGCGCAGCAAGCACCACAATCAAAACCGGGCACTTCTCCCGGTATTTATGCAAAAGACTGTATAGAGCGAACACGCCACCTTCCCCATCGCTATCGGCGCGCAGTACGAGGACGGCGTATTTCAATCCTACAATCAGCGTCAGGGTCCAGATCGCGAGCGAGATGCAGCCAAAGACGTTCGCTTGTGTAGGAGCTACTTGCGCGGGGCCGTAAAATATCTGGCCCAAGGCAAAGAGAGGCGAGGTCCCGATATTGCCAAAGACGACACCGATCGCGCCAATAGTCATGGCCACGCTTCCGGCTTGACGCGACTGCTTCACATGAGGCAAAGCGGCGCTAACTGGCGTGGATGGCGAGTGCATTCGGAATGGCGTCGGGCGGCAGCATCTAGACAGGGATATTCCGATGCTGTCTGACGCGTGTTGATTTGCGTCAAAATTCTCGCCCGGAGTGCTACCCAGGCGGAAATTCGCCGGGTTCTTGGTGACACTGCGGGTCCGGGGTATTTGCCGAAGCAGCAAAAACATTTCAGCCGCAAGCGCCCTACCGCGCTCATATTCAGGGACGGAAGTAGACCTCGCACCGTCACATGTACGATCCACTGATTTTACCTAAGTGGCAAATCGGTCGCGCTGTTCGCCGTCTCTTCCATGACCGCTTCAACGTTGGGAAACAGGAAAATTCGGGAGAATTAACCTTTCTCCCGGATCCCGTTTTTCACTCTCTTTCCACGTATCAACAAAAAAGGCCGCCAAAAACGCGGCGGCCAGTTTGAGTAGTCCTCAAGGGAAGGGGAGAGGCGCTACTTAAGAGGTGGTTGTGCGGAGTACCCCGGGCTCCAAAAGTAGTTGAAGCCAACCTTCACAGTGTCCGCGGTGACGTCGCCGGTGCGGAACCGGTTATTGATACTGCTCGGAAAGTTCTGGTTGAAGAAGTCGTTGCAGCAATTGTTATTGTTGTTGCTACCAAAGTCGTAATGCAGATATTCGACCTTGATCGACCAATTGCTTTGGCAGCAGGGCTTCCACTCCCAGCCGGCGCCTACAGTCCAACCCGTCAGCCAGTTGTCGTTATTGTTGCCGTTGAACGTGTCAAACGCATTGCCTGTTGGGGTGCCCCACCAGTGAGGCTTCCAAAATATGGTTTCTTTCATATTATTGTTTAGGTCGACGAACGCGAAGCCACCTTTCGCATAGATCATCGAGTTGCCGAAGGTGTAGCCGACGCGGCCGGTCACGTCACCGGCAAAAAACGCATCATCATTATTGCTGCCATCGAGGCTCACGCTGTTGATAAGATGATCATTCATCAAGAGGTTGCGATGGAAGTTGTTATTCACCCCCAAGGCGCCGAGGTCGACTTCGATACCAAAGAGCCAGCAGCAGGAACTTTGGAAGTTATAGCCCAATTGGCCGCCGCCGAAGCCGTTGACGGACTTGATTTTTTGGTCGTTGAAAGTGCCGGTATTCGTCCAGTTCCAGCTACCCATTCCGTGGTCAGTGAATAGTCCGCTGGGGCGGTCGACATCGATCCACGCCATTCCCATGGCGCCGCCGATATAGAAGCCGGCGAACGAGCAGCATGGCGGTTGAACGGGGACATCCTTGTATCCACCGCCGGAGTAGATATCGGCTGCATTAGCTTGCGTAACCGATGAAACGGCGAGCGCACCAAGAGCGGCGACGCTCGTCCGTATGAGTTTACCGAAAAGCATGTTTTCTTCTTCCCGCTTAGGTTGCGTGATTGTCGTATTACAAGTCCGTTACTGGAAACTTGATTGAGTCGATTACACGAAGGAAATGCCTATCACAAGTAGTAACAAACGTGCTCTACAAGTATCGGTACATGATGTATCTGGGATGCCTCTGAAAAACAGCTTCGGATAAGGACGCCTGTGCTTAGATCGGGCAATAGAACAACCTGGTGGACATCTAGATAGTAATTTCTGGTGCTCTCTTGACCTTATTGATTCGCACCGAGATCCTCCCCAGAGGCGAATCTATTCAGTGCTAAACGGAATTTCGCCGGGTTCTTGGTGAAACTGCAGGTCCCGCAATTCGAGTGGGAGGAGAACAAGTCAATGATTTTCGAGATCGCGGAGATAGAGGTGAAGCCTGGTGAGGAAGCTGCCTTTGAGGCTGGTGTGGCAAAGGCGGTCGCCGTGTTCAGGCGCGCCAAAGGCTGCCATGGCCTTGAACTGCGGCGCAGTATCGAGAACCCCTCAAAGTACCGGCTTGTCGTGAAGTGGGAAACGGTCGAGGACCACACCGTCCATTTCCGCGGCTCCGAAGACTTCCAGGAATGGCGCAAGCTCGCCGGGCCTCACTTCGCGTCAACGCCCGTGGTGGAGCATTTTCGAACCGCCGTCTCTGGCTTTTGATTCGATTTGGGCTATTGTGATTTACTGCGGTTTTCGGGAAGGGCGCCATGGCTATTCATTTAATCCCACTTCTATTGGCAAAGGTTGCAGGCAAGCTTGCGCTCAAGAAGGCCGCCGTCCACGGCGGGCATCGCTCGCTTGCAGGGAACCTGTTGAAAGAAGGCGGCAAGCAAGCGGCCAAAAGCGCCGTCCAAGGAGTTGCCGGCCATAGGGACAAGAAGGACAGCAAGGACAAGGACGGCTAGCCTGTCTGCCGGGCCGCTACCCTTAAGGCTGCGATCAGACTGAAACGTTGGCTGCGATGGCAAGGTTGCGGAAGGCCTCGGAACCGCCTTTCGTCAGGTCTTTGCCTGTGAGATCATCGCCATTGAGCGCGCGTATGCCGCCCTGCGTCGCCCCGGTAATCATATTCATCGAGATGAGTGCGTAGCCCGCATCCGAGTTCGAAACGGCGATGCCGGTCTGGGCTCCGGTAATCACATTGTTGATCACGGATAATGTGCCGAGCCTATGGGCACCGCCAATTCGCAACCCGAAACGGCCCGGCCCTCTGATAAGGTTGGTGGTGGCCATTCCGTCGCCCTCCACCCAGATTGCGGCGTTGGAACAAGACGCCGCCCGATTGCCGGCAATGAACAAACCGGAACCGCTGCAAACAATGCCATCGCCGCTGCTAGATAAAACTTCACAGTCGCAGATACTCATATTACGGCATCCAATCGCCGATATGCCGGCTCCGGCGAAACTTAGGCCGCGCAACTGAATGTTCTGTACGTTCTGAAAATTAAGAATGGCCGCGCCCCCGCTCGCCGACAAGATTGTTAGACCGGGTATCCCGAGGATGGCGGTGTTGGAGGGAAGCGTCAGCGCCGCGCAGACAAAGCGTCCAGCGGGAATTATGACGGGCTGCCCGGCGGCCGAAAGTTCCAGGATCGCCTGCTGTATTTGCCTGGATTGATCGCGGCCGGCATTCGGCAACGCGCCCCAATCGGCAACGCTTCTGCCGGCTTGCGCCATAGGCGCCCCCTCAGCGAACGAGGTGCCGAACAACCCCGCGGCTGCCCCGCCGAATCTCATGAAGTATCTGCGGTCCATTGTGCTTCTTTCCCCCCGGAAACCCGAACTTTCGACGCCTTGCAACTAGCACAGCCCGGGCGCTGGAGCGAATGAGAACGATGGCCGCGGAAAGAAGGTCTTCTGGCGTGATCCGCAATTCCCGCGAGGTGAGGCCAAGGGCAGGAATGTGCACGAAGCCGATCAAAGGGCCTTCATCGGCAGCGGCGGCAAGACTCCAATAGAACACCGCATTGCAGAGATAACCGCCGGCATTCCTGGATAGTCCCGCGTGAAAGCCATTCTGCTTAAGCGCTCTCAAAAGCCGGAGCGCGGGCAACGTTGCCGGTAGTTCAAAAGGCCCACCCGGCGCGAGCCGCTTCCACGGAGAGGCCGCGCCCGAATTATCGGCCTTCGGGCCGCTCATATTCAGGGCACGAGTCTCAATCTCGATTTGAGTGAGCCGCTTTGCAACTCCGAAGTGCAACACAGCATCAGGTTTTGTCCGGGCGATGGCCTCTGCAGCAACTCTTCGCGCTTTCGTCCAATCGACTGGAATGATCTCAGTTGCGAGCAGGACCTCGGGATTGAGAGGGCACGCCGCCAGCGCACTGACCAGGGCAGCCGATGCATTAGACGGGACGCCGGGAAAAGGACCGAATCCCGTCACCAGGATTTTCGCTGGAGGCTGCGCAGGCCGATTCATCGGTTGCCAAAAATGAAGCTGGCTGCCTCGTCGGCAGCAATGGAAGGCGGCATCTTTTTCATTCGCACCGCCTGTTCGAGCCCGGCAATCTTGGCTGCGGCGCCTTCGTTCGTGAAAAACATCTCGTGGACTCGATCCTCTATCATGGTGTGCATCCAGCGAACGTCCTGCTCGCGCCGTTTTGCCTCGAACTCTCCTTTGACCTCCAGCGCCGCGCGATGGCTTTTCACATTATCCCAAAGTTCTTGGAGCCCGCGGCCGTCCAGGGCCGAGACGGCGATCACCGGCGGCTTCCATGCCGCGTCTGCTGGGGTAAGGATGCGAAGTGCCGAGGTATAGTCCGCCGCAGCCGTTCGCGCAGGTCCTTCATTGGCGCCATCAGCCTTCGTAATTGCTATCATGTCAGCCAACTCGACCACACCCTTCTTTATGCCCTGCAGCTCGTCGCCGCCCCCTGCCAGCATCAGGACTAGGAAAAAGTCCACCATCGCTGCGACGGCAATTTCCGACTGCCCGATTCCGACCGTTTCGACGAGTACGATATCGTAGCCAGCCGCCTCGCAAAGAAGGATCGTTTCGCGGGTTGTGCGGGCCACTCCTCCAAGTGTCCCCGAAGAAGGCGATGGGCGGATGAATGCGTTTGGATCGGCAGCAAGATCTTCCATCCGCGTTTTATCGCCGAGGATGGCGCCTCCGGACCGGCTCGATGAAGGATCGACCGCGAGGACTGCAACACGGCTTCCGCCGGCCGTGAGCATGCATCCAAGCCGGTCAATGAGGGTCGATTTGCCTGCGCCTGGCACACCGGTAATGCCAATCCGATGCGAGCGGCCGACAAAGCCGCTAAGAAGTTCCAAAAGCTGCCGAGCCTCGGGTCTGTGCTCGGGCTTCCTGCTCTCCATCAGAGTAATTGCACGCGCAAGCGCAACGCGGTTGCCGGTCGTGAGCTGGTCCGCCAAGGCGGCCGCATCTATTGTTGCGCCTGGCGCGATGATGGTGTTCCCCGTCGCATTCATTAGGATTGGATGAGCTTCGGTTAAATTGAATGCTGGAAAGATTTTGTCACAAAAGGGGGTATCGGCAAGAGG
>JBAUNL010000395.1:0-3119 GCA_049579205.1 Rhodomicrobium sp.
CGAACATGGCCAAAGGCATGATCGCCTGCTTGCCGCGCCGGCCCTCGAGCCAAATGAAGGCCCCAAGTAAAACAAAGCCGGCCACTGTAGCTCCCCAGATCACGGAAGGTGCCGGGCCCGCCTCGGATGCCGCCGTCAGCGACCATGTGAGAAGGCCAAGCGCTGCGGTTGCAAGCCCTGCACCCACCCAATCCAATGACCCAAATCCCCTGATATCTTTGCTCTCGGGGACATAGGCCCAAGCCAAATAGGCTGCCCCTGCCGCAATCGGTACATTGATAAGGAAAATGGTCCTCCATCCGATGGTGTCGACAAGCCAACCGCCGAGGAGCGGCCCGATTGCTCCAGCAAGCGCTCCAACGGCCGCCCAGGTGCCAATCGCCTGACCACGCGCTTCGCCGGTGAAGGATGCGCCGAGGATGGCGAGGCTGTTTGGCATGAGCAGCGCCGCGCCAAGCCCTTGCAGACCCCGTCCAACGAGCAGCCAAGAGAGGGTAGGGGCCGCCGCGCAAAGGATCGACGCCGAGGTGAAAATAGCGAGCCCAATAAGAAAGAGGAGACGCCGCCCGAAATGGTCGCCGGTGCCGCCACCCAGGAGAATCAGCGCACCGAGCGGCAACAGATAGGCGTTGATGGTCCAGGTGAGATCTGCGGGACTTGCGCCGAGATCGCGTGCCAGGGCGGGAAGGGCCACATTGACTACCGATCCATCGATGAAAGCGACACTCGATCCAAGGATGGTGGCAGCAAGCGTGGCGCGCGGATGCGGGTTGGCGCAAGGAAGCGCAGATGCCGCTATTCCTTCATCGCAAGGTCCAGCAACGGCGCTGCTCATGGCGCATCGATCCGATTAAATATCTTCTTGGCTTGCCATCAAGCCCTCCCTCGTTAATAACAGGGAATAACAGGTGTGGAACAGATACGTGAACAGCTCGCGCATCAGATATGGAGCAGGTTACCTCACGCAGAAGCAATGATTCACACGCGCCTGGGTTCAGATACGAAAATGGCACCTTTTCTACAACTTCTCTAGCAGTTTCAGGTGGTTGCGTTATTCAAGGTCTTTTAATAACAGGTAATAACAGGTGTGGAACAGATACCTGAACAGCTCGCGCATCAGATCTGGAGCAGGTTACCTCGATCACGATGTGGCAGAACGCGCTTCCCGCCTTGTTCGTAGTCATGATGCGATTTCGTGTTTCTGGATTGTATGGGGCCGAGCATGGCCCTTCTACCGTTCGGATGGACGCGGGAACTGAAGCGGCGCGGATCAAAGATACATCTGCACAAAGGGTAAAGGGATTCGATAGGTCAAAGATGGGAGCCTGCACGCGGTTAGCTGTTCCGCGGGTTGCTGCGTTGGACGGGTAAAACCTGCTCCAAATCTGATGCGCGAGCTGTTCAGGTATCTGATCCACGTCTCTTATTAAAAGACCCTAAATCACTTAACTAATTGAAACCGCAATGGAAATTGTAGCAAAGGTGCTATTTTCGTATCTGTACCCAGGCGCTTCCTGGCTCAACATACCGGCTGGTTCGTGGAGTCTTTGTCTACCCAAATCCTGGTCATCTTTATAATTCGTACCATTCACCCCCTACAGGACGGCCCGGCGCCAGCGCTCATCGCAAGTACGCTTTCAGCCTTCGCTGCTGCCGTGGTGCTTCCTTATTTGCCGTTTGCGCACTGGCTTGGATTTGTTCCCTTACCTGCTTCGCTCATGGCCGCGCTTCTGCTAATTACGGCTGTCTATCTTGTCTGTGTTTATGCAGCCAAGCGCTGGTTCTTCGCGCATTACAGGCTAGAGTAGACGAAGAACAGCAGGAACTGGCTGGCCGCAGGATTACGGGACGACGATCGCGGCGCAGGGCGCAAGGCTTGCCAGCTTCTGCGAAACGCTGCCAAGCAGAAGGCCCTCAAGCCGCCCGCGTCCGCGCCGCCCGGCCACAATCGCATCGGCTTGTTTGCGGTTAACGGTATCGATAAGCACTTCGGCCGGATCCCCAGCCCTAGCCATGATTTCGATGTTGGTTGCGCCGTGGTGATGAGCTACCGCCTCGGCCCCCTTAAGTATCCCGAGGCTGAGTTGCTCCAAGGCGTCTCCCTCCGACACCCGGAGCCGGTCGAGTTCCAAGAGCTCTTCATTGGAGAAGCTGTCTCTACTCACATGTACGATCAACAGCTTTGCATTCGTAGATTTCGCAAGCCCGGCCGCAAAAGCGAGGGCGCGGCCTGCGCCTTCAGAACCGTCAGTTGCTCACATGAGGGCAGAGTCGGTCAACGGGTTTATTCAGGAATCCGGAGGTATCCTCAATCCTTCCTTAGCCGCTTCTCAATCCAAGGTCTGAGCCCAGTTGCAAGACCCGGTGGCGTTGCTCGGCGACACGGGGAAGAACAGCGGTCATGGTTCGTCTCCAGGAGTGGGTGGTTTGGTAGCCCCACTCTGCCAGAGAGCGGGCCGCTATCCGCCCCATGGTATCTACTATGATAAGTTTCATCTGGAGTTGCTCCAGCGTTGTTGATGGTATGGGTGCGGAGCCGATACGCTATCTTAACCTAAAAAATGATAATCGTGGAATGGGGCTATGGTTCCCGATGCCCGCCGCATTAATGGGCGCTCTTGCGCTCATGACCTTCCCCAATCTTGCAAACGTTTATGGCGTCAAACACCAGTTCTTTGCGCGGATTAGGAAACGCCCTCACAAACAGCCATGACATGAAACTTTTCCTCCTGGACGCGGCTGTCAGCTCCTTCGCAGTATCTTTGCCTTATGCGGCATCTAAATGCGACTTGCAAATTTGATGAGCCAGGGGGGCAGTTAGAAACAGGACTCAAGTGCTCGTGTAATGTCGGCTCTTGGCCGAGGCTGAAGAAAAATAGAAGCACATTACAGGAGCGGCGGCGCGCCCGGCGATTACGAGGGCACCGCGCGCCACAGCCGCTTAGCCCCCCCAAGAAGAGACGTTCTGACAAACAACCCGAATGGCGGCTCCCGGCCGAGGCCGTGGAAAAACGTGCTGATGTAATCGGTAGGAGCGGCCTGGCATTCGAACTCTCAGCAAGAAAGCTAGGCAGCGATTGCCCCAAGGAGCGGTTTCACTCCGAACATCTTGATCATCC
>JBAUNL010000396.1:0-2450 GCA_049579205.1 Rhodomicrobium sp.
GCCCGTGCGGCGCCCGTTGGGGGAAATGAAGCTCAACGAAATTGGAGCTAGCCGCCCCGGCTATGCAATCTAGCTGCTAAGAGGTGATCGCCGAAATCAATAAGCGACCGTCGTATGATCTGTCCGGTGTTGTCCGTGATAAGCCGCAACCGGCGGTTCCCGTGAAAGAACGTTAGACGATATCGCCCCGCATCTTGGTCAACGCCATGCTCGCAGCTGCTCGTAAGCTTCCCCTCATGCATGAGCTTCTGAACCTCGGAAGGCTGAAGGCCGAGGTCTCGGCCGATGATGCTCGCGTCGATCTGAAAGGTGTCGTCACCCTGAATCTCAACCTTGTGCATGATAAGCCGCCTATGCGTGCTTGGGCAGATGCGCCATAACTGGCCCCTCGCTTGAACGGACCTGGCAGGTACCGGAATGGGGGAGACACTGCTCACGCCCGGGTTATCGCCTCAATCGTGGACGCTGAAGCGCCCGCGCTGTGCGTCCGCAGTTATTTGCTCAAACTGAGCATGTCCCATATGGATCAGCGTCTCGTGATCGCCGCCTTCCATGTAGACCTCCGGCTGCTCATTGATGCTCTCATCGATGACAACTTCAAGGCCGTAGCACTTGCCAACAGGAGGAACCGCGCCGCGAGCGCAGTCTAGGAACAGCAGTGAGATCTCGTCTTCGCTGGCGAGGCTAATATCGTCACCAAGTTGGAGTCTCAAATCTGGCAAATGGATGTGGTGCGAAGCCGGTAGGACAGCCAGTGCGTAGCCGCCGTTGCGGCGCAGAACGATGCCCTTTGCCAGACAGTCGCCGGGGATGTGGCAGGCCTCAGCTGTGCGCATCGAGGTCATGGCCGGCTCATGCGGGATTAGGTCGTAGGCAACGTTCCGGTCTAGATAGGTTTGAAGCGTCGGGGCGATAGTCATGGGATGCCCTCCATCGGGACGGTGGCCAGCGCATGTGAGGTGCGCGTCGCCTCACGATGCGGGTGGTTTCGAGAATTGCAATCAGGATACGCTTGTTGTTCGCTGCCGGCAAATCGCGAACAGCTCAACAAGCATTTATCTATGCAGACTTGACCGGCCGGGCCCGGCGCAGCAGCCTTCGCCAGAGTAGGAATTGCGCAAGGCGGCCTCACCCCCGATTTGGCAGATCAGGCGAGCCACACCACCACGCGAGCCCGGCGAGAGCGGCGGCAATCAGCATGGCGACCTGGTAAGGATCAACAAACGCGGCACCATTCATGATTGAAAGGCGATGATTCCAGGCGCTTTGGAGCAAGTCAGGCTGATTCAGCGGATGATTGACCGTCTGAGACGGCAGGGTGGCGCGAAGCCTAAAACCTCTTAGCGGCGTTCGAACTTCCTGCTGCGCTTTCACAAGAACTGGTTGATATTCGGCGGTAGGATGCGTTTGCCTTCGTCAACTTCGTCTTGAAGCATGAGTGCGAGTTCATGGGCTGCGAATAGATTGGGCCGCGCTTTCGAGCGAAGCTGGGATGCCGTCAATGCGAAGATCAGGCGATCACGATTTTTGCTCCCGCTCGCGCGGCGGCTAAGGCAAGAATGCCTGAGCCTGTGCCCACGTCGGCCACGCACTTTCCAATCAGGTCGAGACCGCCGATGAATTTCGCAAATCGCTCGCTGCTGATGAAAAAGCGCGGATGAAACACCGTCGTCGTCATGCCGGCCAGTTCGATGACCTCGTGACTCCAATCGAACTGATAGGCCTCCCCCGGTGCAAATAAGAGCGGTATGTAGGCCTCAACGGCTTCGCTGCCTCGGCCCCGCTGCCACCGTCGCGCATACCGCCTTACGGCGTCATAGCCGCCTGCATAGCCAAGCGCGCCCAGCTCTTCCCAAATTTGGATCAGCGTCACGCGTTCGCGTTGCGGCCGGCGCTCGTTTTCCTCCAAAAGCCGCTTGAGATCGGCGAGATGTGAGCCGAGCTTCGGCAACTCGTACTGAAACTCACCTGTCTCAGACGCAATGGCACGGCGTACGACTTGCCGTGATACGCGCAGCCGCCGGGCTATTCCCTTTCTCGGCGCCATTGCGTTTGTTTTCGATAAGCATCGAACGCAAATTAGCAAGGATCTACAGGCTCACCCGGTCGGAACGCGGCGCTGAGGAGCAAGAGACGTCGCAGCCCCCTTCGAGGAGGGCGGACCAAAGGCTTACCGGCCTCTCGAAGCAATATCCCCCTCGCACGCCTTCGAGCTTCGGCGCGAATCCCAGCAGCTATCGCGTGCAACCTCAAATAGCAAAATAGCCTACTGGCAACAAAAATTGCCCACTGGTATCAGATGGGAAACAGAGAGAAACCCTGCAACCTAACGCGCTTTCGCGCCGAAAGGCCAGCACCCTGTGAAGCTTCTAACCTAAGTGCTTATCAGTGATAATTTATACGTGGCTACAGCTGTTAGCAGTGGTAAAATCAAAAAATAAACGGGCGTA
>JBAUNL010000397.1:0-17896 GCA_049579205.1 Rhodomicrobium sp.
TATAAGTTTTTGTTCTGGTTTGAAGTTTGATTACGGGCCGTTGCCCGGCTAAAGTTATCCTGCTGCTCAAGACGGCGCAGTACGCGGTAATTGCCGCTGGCTTCTAGGGCGGCCGCAAGGCTTTTCAGAAGAAATTTCACAAAGCGCTTCATAGCATATCTTTGCCTACTTTAAGCCAGACGATCCACTTGTTGCAATTATTTGTTCCCTTTTTGTTCTGGTTGGTGTACCTTTCACCCGTTCGCACGAAGGGGTGACCGATGAGTGAGCAATACACCGATACGAGCGCACGCAGCGCGGACGGGGGTCTAACGAGTGAGGCTGATAAAGATGCGGTCGTGGCCGGCATTATCAGACGCCTCACGGAAAGCTGGAGCGTCACCGAAGAGGCGGGTGTTTCGCTCCCGGAAAGCGGCGACTTTTATCCGCCGAGCAGACCGCGGCGGGGCTGCGAGGATTGCTAATAAGGACGCCGAGGCATCATGACTTCGTCAGGGGCAGGGCGGCCGCTACAAGCGCGCTTTAGCTTTCATCCATGCCTCCAATTGAACGAAGAGGCGGTTGTTCTCGGCTTGCTTTATTGCCGAAACGCGCGAGGCTTTTTGTTGCGCGATAAGCTGCTTGAATGTCTCTACTGTGGCGGACCAAGGCTCTCCGTTCGTCAATGAGGATGGCGTTGCCGCAATCGACTCAAGTTGGGATTCTTCGATCATGTTCGCAGAAAATACCGTGGCGATCGCGGCTTGATCGGCTCGAAGCGAGGCCGGCTCCACCGGCGCGCCGTAAAAGGTGGGCTTCGCGAGAAGAAGCCCCTCCGCCGCCACAAGACACAGCAGGAAAACCACAGCACCATAGAGGCGAGCCGTCATGTTCGAGCCATGAGACCTGGACGGCGCATCGGACGGAGCGATTGGGGCTCGATCCGGAACGCGCCTTCCGTAGTAGCGCGCTTCTCTGCCGGTTAGTGCCTGGTTCGACCTAAATATCGAAGGCAACATTTCAGTGCTTGCAAAGGCCAGGCCGTTGGCAGACCGGAACGGCGCGCATGTAACGTCTGCACTCCCGTTCAAATAATTGCCAAGCGCGACGGAGCTTCCATGTATAGGGCAGCTCAACCGGGAAGCGTTCAGCCTCTCTCTTGGCTTTTCTTTCAGATTGTTCATGAGATAACCTCGGTCCCGGACTTAAGAATACTCGAACCCCGGTCCGGTGCTATCCATTTAGCGCATTTGGGTAAATTTTTAGAGAAACTGTCGCGGCGCACGAAAAGCGCCTTTGGTGCAGCCAATCGAAGAAGTTCGGCGCGCCCACGGTGTTATTGCAGCGGCAAGTGCGAGCAGGCCGCTTATCGGGTACGCCACGCTAGGAGCGCGCCGGGCGTCAATTCGGTTTGCGCCAGAGACTCGCGAGCCATGGTTGTCTTTCGCGCGGCAGTCCCGCAGGCCGGTAATAGTGCAGAAGCTTCACAAAACCTGCCTGTGATAGATGGCGGCGCCAAGTTTCAAGATCGTGATATGCGCCGTAACGGCCGAGGCTCCAGCCTTCCTCATTTTTCCCACGCGGGTTTGAGCTGAACAGGACGCCACCGGGCTTCAGGGTGGCATGCAGCTCCAGCAATACGCGCGGCAACTCCTGGCCTGGTACGTGAAAGAGGGCCGCGTTGGCGAATATGCCATCAAAATGGTCCTGTGGCAGGTCGATCTTGAGGAAGTCCTGGTGCCATACCTCGCAGCCGCTATAGGCGCGCGCCATGGTCGCGAAGTGCTCGGCGCCGTCTAAACCTATTGCGATATGGCCAAGTTCGCTGAACGTCTTGAGGTCGCGGCCAGGCCCGCAGCCAAAATCGAGTATCGTGAAAGGCGGCTCACCCTGGATCGAACGCAACAACGTGTCGACGTTCTGGCGGACATCGTGATCACGCGTGCCTTGCCAAAAATCATCGGCATGCTGGTCGTAATGTGCCAAAGTGCAGCCAGTAATTTTTGCAAGGTCTTGCGGGTTCAGTTTCATGCTTGGCGCGGCTTACTTTCGGCGGTTGGGCAAGTTCCTTTGGAATGAGAGCAACTGTTGTGACCAAAGGGAGGTGAGCATCTTCAAGCGCGGGCCTTTAGCACGGCCGCGATCCTGGGCAGCGTGAAACACATCCGTTGGAATGAACTCGTTTGGCAAATAGGGCGAAGCCGCCTCAAAAAAGGCTTTGACGTCATCACCGATGTTATCTTGCTCAAGCCGAAGAGCACCATTGCAGGCTCGAACGACATCGCCAAGCTCGAGCACGAAGCGATTAAAGGTTTCAACGTAAGGAGTCGTGCGGTTGTTGTCCTTTCTCCGGGAGGCGGGATTGCCTTTTTGCCGTTTTGGCCAGGTCTCTGTGGCCGAAGCCGATCCGATCCTGCCAACGACCGCACTCAGATGATCTACTTTTTGGACCGCCAACTCGATGCTTTCCCGATTTAAAAGATCTTCGATTTGATTGCGCGAGGTTTCAGGCGAATTGGCCTCGCCAAATTGCTCCAGGCGGAGAGCATAAAGACCTAGAGTCAGCCGGGCCTGTTTGCTCAGTGCATCGACATTTTTCTTGAGCTTGCGGGCTGCTTTTGCGACGCGATCAAGTTCGTTTGCGACCTCATTCATTCCGACCGACCGGCTCGCCATCCGGTGCCATCGATGCGCCTTTGCGAAAAGCTCAATCATCGAATTGGCGAAGGTCGGCCGGTAATGCGCCGGAATGTTTGCCAGACCGGAAAGCCGCTCCAGAGCGGCTGGCGGTATGTCGAAACGAAAGGCGTCTCGAATCGGCTCAAAAGGATTGGACGATGCTCCCTCGGCCAGACCGGCGCCGTTACCCATGCTGCTACCTGATTGCTCGATTTTCTGGCGCCTACGGTGCGGGACTGACAAAATGTTCCTGACGGGTTCGTCCAGATAGCTTGTATTCCAAGCCAATATCAGGATGCTGGTCAAGCCAATTGGAGCGCAAGCTGACTGCCTTCAGATCGCGGCTATTCAAACGTTCGTGGTCATAAACGCTATCTCTTTGATAATTGTCAATGAAGGTAAAAATCTGAGGTTTATGGTGTCTGAACCTGGGTTCTGCACTCAGGCGCTTGGGGGCGTCAAAGCCTTGATGCCTTAAAAACTTCAGGCCCTTCAAGAGAGGCCGGAGATAAAAAAGCCCCGGTTCGGATCTGCTCCGCCGGGGCTTGATTGCGAGCGAAGAACCTTCGTTGCCTCATGTCCGGCCTCAAGCAACGCTTCGCAGTGGGACACCTTTTTGCAGCCGCACTCCACTCCCCCTAAAGGTGATTATTTGATAGCTTAACCCTGTTCCTGAATGCTGTTGCATAATTGCAATGCAATCATAGAAATGCGGCATGGCTGACAAACCTTCATTTTCTCAGTCGTTTAACACGCCACGTGAGAAGCAGCAGGCACTTCTGATCCGGCTGATGAGAGGCCGGCGGGACATGGCTGGCCCGGAAGCCATGATGGCCGAGGCCGCCGAAGCCTTAGGCCGTGACCTCGGAGCCAATCGCACCGGCTTTTTTCAAATGGCCGATGATGACACGCTGGAATTTGAAGCGTCCTGGAACGATGGGATACTTGAACCGCTTGTTGGACGTTGGCCTGCCGCGAATATTGGTATGCACTATCTCGGCGACATAAGAGCGGGTCACGCCTTTGGCATCGCGGACACCGCTCGTGATGCAAGGACCGCCGGATCGTGGTTGGGCGCGCGGGCCTTGATCGTGGCTCCCATCATCCGCGACGGCCGATGCTGTGCAGGCCTTTATGTCAACCAGTCGATTGCAAGGGATTGGACAGCTGGCGAAATAGAATGTGTCCGCGACGTTGCGGACATCACCTGGGACGGCGTTGAGCGAAGCAGGACTGTGGCTGCAATGCGGGAGAGCGAGAAACTCTTCCGGGAGATCGCGGACGTGGCCCCCGTGCTGATCTGGATGTCGGATATCACCAAAGCCTGTGTCTGGTTCAATAAGCCCTGGCTCGACTTTACCGGCCGGACCATGGAGCATGAACTTGGTTATGGCTGGGCCGAAGGTGTTCACCCTGACGACTTTGATCGCTGTGTTGCCACTTACAACGGTGCTTTCGACCGCCGCGAACCGTTCCGGATGGACTACCGGCTGAAACGGCACGACGGGGCGTGGCGGGTCGTCAATGACATCGGCGTGCAGCGATTTTCGAGCGATGGGACGTTTCTCGGCTATATCGGTTCATGTCTTGATGTCACCGGCCAGCGCGCGGCCGAGGAGGCACTGCGCCGAAGCGAGGAGCGGTTTCGAGGCATCTTTGAGCATGCCGGCACTGCGATCGCCATTACTGACCTGAAGTGGCGCTTCCAATCCTGCAATCAGGCCTATGCTGCCATGCTGGGCTACACCGAAGATGAACTTCGCGGCCTTCAGTGCGACGCGCTCATTCATCCCGAGGACCGGGCCGTGAACGCCCGCCAGCACAGTCAGTTGATTGCAGGCGAGCTTCCCTCTTACGAGACCGTGACCCGGTATTTCAGCAAAGAGGGCAATATTTTGTGGGGCCATCGGCATATATCGGTTTTAAGAGACGCCTCCGGAGTTCCGGCGAATCTGATCGCCCTCGTCACCGACATCACCGCGCGCAAGCAACAGGACGATCAAATCCGTCTCCTGATGCGCGAGGTGAACCATCGCTCAAAGAACATGCTTGCCGTTGTGCAGGCCGTGGCGCGTCAGACCCTTGCCGCAAATCCGCAAGACTTCCTCGACCGTTTTGGAAAACGCATCGAGGCTCTGGCTGCAAGCCACGACTTGCTCGTCAGGAACGCGTGGAAAGGGGTGCACCTCGACGAGCTCGTCCGGTCGCAGCTCGCGCCCTTCGAGGATCTGATCGGCGCGCGCATCGATTTCCAAGGGCCCCCTCTCTTTGTTTCGGCATCCGCCGCCCAAGTCATGGGTATGGCGCTGCACGAACTTGCCACCAATGCAGGCAAATATGGCGCACTCTCCGGCGCGGATGGCCGCGTTGATATTTCTTGGTCTATTCAGCACGGCGATAGGGAAAACAAGATGTTCGTCATGACCTGGCGTGAGCAATGCGAACATCCCATCACGCCGCCCGCTAAGCTGGGCTTCGGCACCTCGGTGATCGGAGGCATGGCCGAGATGAGCCTCGGCGCGGAGGTCGAACTTGGCTTTCCCGCTGCGGGTTTGACGTGGCAGCTTCGATGCGCAGTCGATGAAGTTGTGGATGGCGGCATCCGTCCTCAGCCAGGCAGAGACAGTGAGACGCCGGCCAGCAGCGGCGCACTCACAAAAGACCGCCCGCGCATCCTTGTCGTGGAGGACGAGGCCCTTGTCGCGATCGAGATCGCACATGTCCTCACCGAAGCGGGCTTCGATATCGTCGGACCGGCGCGACGCGTCTCTGCCGCCCTTGAACTTTTAAGGCGGTCGGGTTGCGACGCCGCTGTGCTCGACATCAACCTCGGCCGTGAAACGTCCGAAGCCATCGCGGCCGAACTCACAGCGAGTGAGACGCCGTTCATAACTCTTTCAGGCTATTCGGAGGAGGAGCACCACGCCGCGTTCGCCGGCGCGCCTTCGCTCACGAAACCGCTGCGGCCGGAACTTCTTATCGAGGAGCTTCGGAAGTGCATCGGCAGTAGGACCGGCGCCAGGGACCGGGATCGGCGGCCTGATGACATCCTGCTCAGGTGACCCTTGGACCGGCTTCGGGCATAGCCATGCGATCGTCCGTGATCCTGAGGCAGATCAATACTTCGCGGGAGAAATTTCAATAGCCAAGCTTCAGCCGCATTTATCTCATTATGGATCATCAGCATGGCTTGGAGAGCAACGGCCATGCCACAGCGGTGCCCAGGGGTAGCCCCCGCTTACCTTCGGGCACTGCTTCCGCCGACAGGCATAGACCTCTCGATCTCCATGTTGGTACTTGAAAAGCAGTTGCGTTGCCAATCGAGACAGCGCCGCGCGAGATCGGCCTCGTCCTTGACATCGACGGCTTCCCCTAGCCTGAACGGCGCCCCCGCAAGCCAATCGCGGCTGGCACTGACATCGGAGCTGAAGCATGCGATGCGCGTAAAGATGATCGTGCAGGCGTGCTCTTCATCATCGGACAGCGGCAGTAAAAGCACCGATACCTGGTGAAACGTGCCCAGACCGGTCTCGTGCTGGCCTGTCGAGAAAACCGGATGGGCGGACGCTAAAACGCGTTCGCCAATCGCTTGCAAAGCAGGAATGGCTTCGGGGGCGTTGCTGACCTGCGACCCGACAATATGTCCGGTCAGATCATGTCCGAACTGCCGCGCTATTGCCGTACCGACGAGCCGGAAGCGGAATTCCCCGCTCACTTTGTGAACGAATCGGCCGCCAAACGCCGCTCCATGCACAGACGTCTGACCAAGCTCCTGCAACTCGGCCGAATACGTTCCCGAGGAACCGGTAAGGGAACCAAATATCTGCTTGCGGACACATCTAAACAGGCCGTTACCCTCCACAGGGAAGAAGCGCATCTCGACGCTGAGGGCGGACTCTTCGTCCCTCTCTCGAAAGCAGGGCAAGAGCTGCAAAAGGCCATTCGCAAACCTGCCAGGGAGCGTCACCCTGTTTCCTATGAACGGGCTTTCCTCTCCGGTTATTCTCCCAACGTCACTTTCTATCTTTCCAGCCGGGAAAGAGACTATCTGGCTCAGGTCGGCAAAGGCGAGGATGGGTTTGAGCCCGCCGGTACCTATGCCCGTCATATTCTGAACCGTCTTCTAATCGACCTCTCCTGGAACTCAAGCCGGTTGGAGGGCAACACCTATACAATTCTGGACACGCACGTTCTGCTTGAAACCGGCAAACAGGCACAGGGCAAGAGCGCCGAAGATGCCCAGATGATTTTGAACCACAAGGACGCGATCGAGTTCCTCGTGGAGTCGGCCAACCAGATCGGCTTTAACCGCCATACGATCCTCAACCTTCATTCGCTTCTCTCCCACAATCTCCTGCCGGATCCGCAAGCCTCGGGACGCTTGCGGACCAAGATCGTGGGCATCGGTCAATCGGCCTACAATCCTCTCGCAACCCCGGCGGTCATCGAAGAATGCTTTCATGACATTCTTGCCAAGGCCGGCGCCATCGCCGATCCATTCGAGCAAGCGTTTTTCGCTTCGGTGCAGCTTCCTTATTTGCAACCGTTTGAGGACGTAAACCAAACGCGTTTCCCGTCTCGCGGCGAACATACCGTTCATTCGAGCGAACCTAAGCCCCCTTTCCTTCGTCGATGTTCCCGAGACGCTTTACAAGGACGCGATGCTTAGCATCTACGAACTCAACCGAACCGAATTGGCGCGCGACGCCTTTGTTTGGGCCTACGAGCGTTCGGCTCGCCGCTACGCCGCCATCCGGCAATCGCTCGGCGAGCCGGATCTCTTCCGGTTGCGTTACCGCGAACCCATGCGGACCGTCATATCCTCAGTTATCCAACGGAAACTCACAAAAGACCGCGCCTCGCCATGGATCGAAGACTGGTCCCTCGAGCATGTGCCAGCCGAGGATCGGTCCCGTTTTATCGAGGCCGTCGAATCCGAACTGCTCGGTCTGCATGAAGGCAATTTCGCCAGATACAAAATCAGGCCATCGGAATTTTACGCCTGGAAACAGGTATGGGAAACCACTCCGTAGCCCGTGACGAGGTCAATACCCGCGCGAAGCTTGGTGATCGAGCATCTGATCGATTGAAAATGATCCCCTGCCCCTCAGCCTCGACGATCTCGCGGAAGTTTCGCGGAATCATGCGGGAGACGTTCCTTGTCATGTGAACCTTCGCGCCCGCATCAGATACCTCCTTTAACTTGCGCCGACCCAGGAGTCGGCCATAGCAAAGCTTCAATTTTATATGCAGAACCATGCAATCCCTAGGCTGAGGCCAAAGTTGCTCAGCCTGTTACCTTCAACCTCGGCGTTCAATGCGTGCCCCGGACTTTTGTATGAGATTATCATGGAAGCAAAGCCCAGGTTGCTTGCGCCGGACAGGAATGGCGCAAAGCAGAAGCAAGATTTCTTTAGCGGCCCTCCTCACATTCTTCGTTTTCTCAGTGACCGTGAGGGCAGAGGTTCTTGTTTCACGCTATGCTGTGAACCTTGACGGCCGTCACGTGGGCGATGCGACCCTTCGCACCAATCTCGATGCCAATCACTACAAGGTAGGGGTTTCTGCCGATGTTGGTCTCTTCTTCGTCTCGACGCAAATCAAGGGTGAGGCGTCCGGCGCGCGATCTGACCTGAAGCTGACGCCGGAACATTTTCAGATCACCATGTCCGGCGGTGACGAGGAGACAATCGAGTTTGATTTCGCAAATTCGCCCGAAGCAGCCGCGGACGGGGCTGTACGCTTGCGAGGGGTTTTCGATCCTTTATCGGCATTGCTCGCCGCTTCCCTTAAGCCGTCATCCGCGTCCCATCACCTGTGCGACACGGTGCTACCGATTTTCACCGGCCGTGATCGTTTTGACCTGAACTTCCGTCCCAAGACCACAGCCTCAGCGCAAAGCGGGCCGGCACTCATTCGCTGCGAAGCCACCCTCTCTCGACTCCTCACAGGCGGAACACAGCCGCGGAAACTCGACTGGGAGATTGCCTTTATGAAATCCGCGACGCCGCAATACTGGCTGGTTGAGCGCATCTCGGTGCCGACTGCGAACGGGATCGTCACGATCGACCGGGCCGAAACCTCCGTTTCCGGGCCTTAGCTGAGACGTAAGCGGCCGCTTCGCTCAGCGCATCGCGTTTGCGTCGTTGAAAAATCCAACCTAGTCCCCGTCAGCTTAGGGCATCGATTGCGACGCAGCGAATTTTTAGCTCCGCAAAGGCCCGCTCAGTCGCGGCCATCGAGCCGTCCACATCGATGCCGAAACACGCGTCTTTGATCACGGCAACATCGAAACCTTCCCGCTGCGCGTCTTGGGCGGAATCCCTGTCAACATGCCCAGTGGTTAAATGTGCCCGGCATGCCCGAGCACCGCGCGTGGCGCTAACCGGGGATAAGCATCCGCACGGATGCTGCGCCCATGACCCCCGTCGCGATCCAGCCAAGGACAATCAGCGTCCGGCTCGCTGTGAAGGCACCCATCACCGACTTCCTGGACACCAAGAGAATGATCACAGCCATTAAGGGCACGGCCACGACCCCGTTGATGACCGCGCTCCAGAACAGGGCCTTCATCGGACTGATCGGCAAATATTGAATGCCGAGGCCGGCGAGCACGCTGATCGCGATGACACCGTAAAAACCCCAGGCATCGGTCGCCTTCCGTTCGAGGCCCCATCTCCAGCCCATCGCCTCGGAGAGGGCATAGGCGGCTGAGCCTGCGAGCACAGGCACGCCGATCAAGCCGACACCGAGAATGCCAAACGCAAAGAGCATGTAGGCAAAATCACCGGCGAGCGGGCGGAGCGCGCTCGCTGCCTCCGCTGCCGTATTGATATCGGTTACTCCCGCCACATTGAGCGTCACGGCGGTCGCCAGAATAATGAAATAGGCCGTTAGGTCGGAATAAAACATGCCGCTCCAAGTGTGCCCCGATTATCTTCGCGCTTACGGACAAACTCTGCCAGGGAATTTACTTGTTGCCGGACGAGAGCGAGTTACTTCTTTACGGGCTGAATATTCTCGCGGCGGCCAAACACTCTGAGCTTTTTTCCTATCTGGTGAAGCTTGCTCATCAGTCAGACGCCGAACTCGATCAGGTGTTTCCCCATCACATATCGACGAGCCTAACGCGGTTGTATTTGAGCGTGTGGGACGGCAACGCCGATGCCCTCTTCGAAGCGATCGAGGATGGCCGCCTTATCGCGGACGTCAAATGGGCTATGTTCGAGGTCCTTGCCCGCCTCACCTTCGATGGCCGCATTCCCCGCGGCCGCACCCTTGCCTTTCTGGCACGCGTGGAGAGTGAAGGGGGCATCGAGGACGGCGATTTGGCATGGTGGGGCTGGGAAGAAGCCGTGATCAGGCTTGGGGCCAAAGAATTGGAGCCCGCCCTGCGCCGCGCCTGGTCGAAGGTGATCTACGCTCAGCACACCGGCGCGGACCACGCGGAAAGCCTTGAGGAGCTTCACCGCGCCGCTGCCGATCTCTCTAATGCCAGGCTGTTCGAGGAGAACGATGTCCGGGCGATCGACGATCCGGTCGAAGCCGTTGCCTGGGTCGAGAGCCGCATTAAGGCGGTTGCAGCTTCGGAGACAGAAAGAGGCGAGCCCGATGACGATCAAGCCAAGGCTATTCGCCTGACGGGCGATGAGAGGGATTGGCTTTCTGGGTTTCTTGAGAGCCGGCAAGCGCCGGACAGCACCATGCCCTTCGAGACATTCGACGGTTTTCTCACGGCGCTTGTCATTGGCCCTACGC
The DNA here is from genome assembly GCA_049579205.1 of Rhodomicrobium sp. GTDB lineage: Bacteria > Pseudomonadota > Alphaproteobacteria > Rhizobiales > Rhodomicrobiaceae > Rhodomicrobium. Next base: position 10,417 of record JBAUNL010000397.1, read on the forward strand.
CGGTGATGCCCTCAGTTTACCTTCCGAAAATCTGGGGTACCGCTGACGGCACCGGCCCCTTATGGGACAGCGAGGCGCAGCTCCGCTACTTCATGGACTTGCTCGCGAAACATTGGAACGCGATCGCGGCGCGCAGAAACGCGAATGCGCCGCACTTGCCGCTCATCGATCATTTCGGCGAGGAGGCGCTCGGCGAAGGCTGGGCTGAGGGTTTCATTGCGGGCCTGGCTCTTTGCGGACAGGCTTGGGACGTCCTTTTTGAAAACGCGCGCATAGGCGAAATCGCTACTGAGATCCTGGCGCTCGGTAGAGAGGGCGAACCCTTGCCAGGAAGCATGCGGGCCGAGATCGTGGATCAGCTTCCGGATATTTTGCAAATCATCGCTGCCTATTGGCGTAACCCGTCCGCTTTTCCCGCCCGCAAAATGCCGCTCAGGTCTGCAAAAACCGGCCGCAACGAGCCATGCCCTTGCGGATCGGGCAAAAAGTACAAGAAATGTTGCGGTGGCAATAGAGAGCCAACGCTCCATTGACCTTTGCGCGCAGTCCACGTCCCGCAAGCATGTTTTCAGCTACCCAAAAGCGCCGCCGCCGGGGATGAGGTAAGCCAGTCCCCTAGCTTGGTCCAGCACCTACGGCCCGATGCATTGCGGACAGCAATGGCGATGGCCTTCCTCTGCCCGACGATCACGACCAGTTTCTTGCCGCGCGTCAGGCCGGTATAGAGAAGATTGCGTTGCAGCATCGGATAATGCTGCGTGGTGAGAGGCAAGACCACGGCCGGGTATTCGGAGCCCTGAGACTTGTGGATGGTGGTTGCGTAGGCGAGCACAAGACTATCGAGTTCGCCGCTGCCATAAATCATCTCGCGGCCCTCGAAGCTGACGCAGACCTCTCCGGCTTCGGCATCGGCCTTTGTCACAAAGCCGATATCGCCATTATAGACCTCCTTCTCATAATCGTTTTCGATCTGCATGACCTTGTCGTTGGGGCAGAAGGTCCAGCCGAATTTTTCGATTTTGTTTTCGCCTGGCGGGTTGAGAGCCGCCTGCAGCTCGATAGTCTTTCGGGGCAGTGGTTCGTGCCACAAGTCCCTCCTTTTCAAGCGCTCGTTTGCCGTGAGCGGGCGGTGCTGAGGGGCTTCAATTGCCATGGCATCGGCCACACGCGTCAATAGATCACTGGTCTTCTGATTCTGGCGCAGGATCAATTCGGCCGATCGCTGCAATATCCCGGTCCCGGCGCATGATCGCACGCAGGAGTTCTTCGCCGGTGGCGTTGAGTTCGTTTACTTGGGAAGCGAGTGCGTCTGTCTTTTTGCCGAGCTGGGCGATGCGGGTGTTGAAGTTACCCATTCATGTGTGGATTCCGGCAGCAGCCGCGAGGATAGGGCGACGAGCGGGCACAGTGGATAAAGCTGCTGTCAAGCGGCACCGAACAATGTAGAATTCTGATACAAGGGAGGGATAAAGGATGCTTCGTGAACTCGGTTTGCTTGTTCTTGTCGCAATAGGGACTTGGCTATTTGTCTTCGGGCTAACCTACCTTTCGGCGCCGCCTGATCGAAAGCCAGCTTTTGGTGTTGGGTGGCTTATCCTTCCATCCAAGTGAAGTATAACATCGCCCTTTTCGAAAGCCCGGCCCCCCAGAAAAAAGCGGGCTATCCGCATGGGAGGTGGGACGCGCGGACACGAAACGTGCACTCATGGAAATGCCTTGGAACCAGGAATTCGACCGGACCGAGGGCTTCATCCTGCATGAGGTTCACGCCGGCCGCGTCATGGCAGGCGATGCCATTCGCGGTACCCTCACCCCCAAACCCTCTTGATCGCACCGCGCTAAATTTACCGAAACTGTACCTTTATGCCGATAGCGCCGGCGGCGACGATTTGCGAGACGGCGTTTTCGACCGCCGCGGGTTCGTCACTAAATCCAGCTTCGACATCGACGGTTAGGGGGATGGGAATGGTGGCGGCGATCCGGGAGACGATCTTGACCATCTCTGAAAGCGGGATGTTTTGGCCATCGGCGTATCCGGCGGCCTCCGCGACGGAGTAACTGCTTGTCGCCAAGGCAGCGAAGCCCGCGTCCGCCACCACCTTCGCGGACCAAACATCCCAGGTGTTGACCAGAAGTACCGGTTCGCCCGCCTTGTGCAGCGCATGAAAGGCCTCTGCCTTGCCCCTTTGATCGACCATTGCCGTGATCTCCTCGTGGTACGGACCTGTCTGTACTGGACGCCTTTGACCCCCAGCTGTCATTTGCATGTGCCCGGCGCCTCCGTGAATAGCCGCCGGTGTTTGCTGGCAGATGCATCGGATGAGCTACGACTCTATGAAATTCCGAACGAGTTCGATAATGGTATCCGGGCATTCCTCGGGCAGCCAATGGCCTCGTCCATCAAGTCGATGCAGACCTAGATCCAGCATATAGTCTTGCAAGTTCTCGAAGCAGCCGGGGCGGATGAATGCATCATCGCTCCCGTAGACCACGAGGCTTCGCGTTTTAATGACGAGCGATGGAACCTCTGGGGAGGTATTCCCGCGCGCAGGCGTGCCATGTTCTCTCGGCCCCAAGCCCTCTCGACGATACCACGCTAGCATGCCATCGACGCCGCCGGGCTGCCTCCAGGCGTTGATATAGACGCGACGATCCCGGCTGCGCGTCATTTCAATCACGTCACGGATGGGCTCGGGCGGCCAGGCTTCGCCCGGCCTTCGGACGGCAGCGGCAAGGATTTCTCCGATTTTCTGGTCTCCGATGTCTCCTCGTCCGGCATCGGCAAGCAGTTTTCTTGCCCGCTTGACCCAATCTTCGAGGGATGCCGCATCCGATGGAGCCTTCATCGTTGGCGCCCGGTACATGAGACCGAGCGACAAAATGTTATGAGATAGATACGTCCGCCGCCGCTGCAGGATCAACACCTCCGTGAGCGTACAATAAGCGCCTGTTATTTTCCAAAAGACGATTGATGATGAGGCGAAGAATCCAAAAACCAAACAGGCGATCCTGAAGGAACAGTTGCTTTGCCATGCCTTCCGTCAGCTCATATACCGAACAGTCGGCAACGCACCTAATTGTCGCGGTCCTCTCTTGCTTGGATGCAAACACGCCGATCTCTCCTACAATCGCTCCAGGCCCAAGCTTCTTGCTATAATCGGTGATTTCTATTTCTCCTTCGCTCAAATAATAAAGACGATCCGCTTGTTCTCCTTTGCGAATAAGGTATTCCCCAGCGGAGAAATTACGCTTCTCCATGTATGGAAGCAGACTATTTATGGGGATTTCTTCGCTTTGCGCCTTCCGAATATCTTGGATAAGACGCCTGCACTGGATCAGTCTATGCAGATTTACAGGAAAGAGCACAGCGTGAAGAATCAAGACCGGAAGAAGGTTATCGAAATAGCCGTATAGCATAAACAAAACGTTGCTCACGAGCGCCGCCGAGCGAAGAGGAACCATAGTGCTCATAAGGAAAGTTGCGAGCACAGCCGCTGAAGCGGCGTAACCGTTGATTTCAACCCACGACATTTGAAGATGCCCTCTTGGAAGAGAAACAGTCACATTATTCCACGCTATGGCCGAAGCATAGTGGGCTACGACCATCGTCCGACCGTGATTAATGGCATGAGGCGTGACTGGAAGATGACCTCGGCCTGTCTAGCCATGCTCAGTCCGAGGTCCGCTTCAACCTCACCATCTGACAACTTCAACACAAACGTTGAGGCGGCGCTTGGTCATGACCTGGAGCGTCATCACATCCGGCAGCACATCCGTTGCCACCGAGCGCCCATAAGCAGGGTGTTTCTCTTTAAACATTCTGGGTATGGTGCAGGGCAGTTCAGCTGTCGGCCGTAAAATACTTGTCGATTATCATGACCGGACCAACGATCGGGATTTTACTTGTTGTCATTTGCGCCTTCCTCGAAGGGCTTGGGCAGGTATTTCTTAAGAAATCCGTCCTCACGAAAGTGCGCTGGTACTTTTGGATTTCCGCGGGCATTACCGTGCTCGCGGCTGAGGCTCTCGTCTATACTCAGGCTCTGAAATTTTTGGACGTCAGCGTCGCATTTACGGTGCTGAGCCTGAATCTGATTGCCATTACGATCCTTTCGCGCCTGATCCTGCGCGAGAATGTGACACGCACACGCTGGATCGGCGTTGCGCTGATATTCGTTGGCGCGGCGCTCGTAATGGCACGGACCGCCTGAGAAAAAGGGCGCTCGCGGAATAAGCCAATCACCAATGGGATCGTCGAGCGGTTCCACAAGACGGCGCTGAATGAGTTCTATCGCATCGCTTCCGGAAAAAACTCTACGGATCAATCGCGGAGTTGCAGGCCGACCTCGATCTCTGGCTCGAAGAGTTTAATCGAAACAGACCTCACCAGGGTCGCTGGTGTTTCGGCAAAACCCCGATGCAGACATTCCTTGACGCAAAGCCTATCGCAGAGGAAAAATTGATCGCTGCCTGACAAGGACAGCAAGATAAACCCGGCCGCCATCCAATCACTGACTGCCAGATCAAGTCCTAGCTTTTACAGAGGAGGTCTATCTGCACGCCTACGGAAGCGTGCCCGACGCACGTGCCTCGATCGGACGGTATCTCGATATCTACAATCGCCGGCGCCCGCACTCGAGCCTTGACGGCATGACGCCCGATCAAGCTTACTACGGAGCACACAGCTTGCCGCCACTCCGCTTGGCGGCCTAACCCCGGCAGACCTTCCACTTATCGAAGCGGGAAATCTGTCCGAACTACCGGGGCCACCTCAGCCCGACGATGCGAATATCTGCCCTTCCTTGTTCTGTGATCTTGACCTGTATTGCCCTGAAGATGTCCACGCCAACAGGGCGCAGTCGCTTTGCAAAATCCAGCCATTTAACTTTCAATCCCGTCTCGTCCATCTTCTGCTTTCGGAGCCTGAAAGTTATGGCATATCCAACGCCTGGGAGAAGTCAAACTGTGATGCACGAGTTCTCCCGTGCAGCCGCACCGAATTGTGGTTGCTGGAAATGCTGCGCTCACCTCACGTGCCGTAGACCAAGCATTGTGTGGATGTTAATGACAAACTGATTTGAATTTTTAATTGGGGTTGACAATGGATACGGCGCAAATTGTGGCCTGGAGCGCCACCTTTCTCTGCATATTGCTTTCCATCCGCTTCGCCACCGCGTTTCTCCAGGAAAATCCCCGGCTCTTCACTGCGATGGCGCTTTTCGCCTGCGCCTGGACGCTCGTTTTGGGCTTCTATGACATGCAGAATTCATTGCGGGGACAAGCGGCTGTAACCACGCCCCTGGCACAGGATACGGAAGTGTTAGCGCTGCCGGACCCGTTGAAGGAGCGCATCATCGCGCGTAACCAAGAATTGCAAGGACAGAACAAGGCAATCAGGCAAGCGCTGCAAGGCCTCAAAGATCTGATCACTGATCTTGCCTCTTTCCTGCTCGTCTACATCGGTAGCTTGCTTGTGTTAGAGACGCAGGCTGAACATACGTTGAAGAGGCCGATCCACATCGTGTTTCTGCAGCGCCTCGCTTTGATCATGCTCATTCTGATTGCGGTCCCCAGAGCGTTTGAGGCGCCCGGCCTTGCCGGCAAAGTTGTCGGGCTCAACGTCCAGGAAACCAAAGTCTTGTTGGGATGCGCAGTCGATATGATCGGCTTCGCCGCGCTCGCTGTGGGGGCTCTAAGAATCAGCACGACACTGCTGTTCATTCTCCTATTGGCGGTCTTAGGCTTCTACAGCTACCTCGAGATTTATTCGGCGCTCGACGACTGGAACCGGATTCACCAAGGCGCGACAGAAACGAAGTTCGCCTCAATTTCGCTGCTTTACCAATTGTCGGCAGCGAAGGTGCTTCTAACATTCACGCTCGGCACGATCGTCGCTAATCACGGGATGCCTCCAGCAATGCGGGCTAAAGGTCCCCTCCATTCGATCTCACACTTCCTCTATCTGACGTGACCAGCGCAGAACCTCATTTCCCGCGGCAGCCGGCGACAGCCTCTATGACTTGTTCGCCTTGCGCATTCGCTCTGCCGTCTCGGGACGGGCGCAAAGAGTCCCCGCGAAGGCCTCAGGAACCGCGGCTCGGCTCATCTGCCAGTGGCTCAGCTGCTCCAGTGACCGCTTCTATGGCCTTCGATGTTATCCAAACGGCGCCCGAGCGCTTGCGCGAGGTGGACGGCATCGCGCCGCACTGGGCGGAGCGCATCACCGCTGCCTGGGCCGAGCGTGAAAAATATCGCTGGCGAGGTTTTGAGAAACCGCGCCCGGAATTGCAGGCCGAGGGTGCGGTCGTTCTGCCAGCTCCGGCTGGCCGTTACCCATTCGCCAGCTGAGATTGCCGCGGCCGATGGCGGTGACAAGAGCTTTGCGTCCGCGGGCTTTCACGCGAAGAACGCAAAAGCCAAATGACGCTTTTCGACGCCTCTTTGTCCTGAGGTAGAATGGAGTTCGCCCAATTCTTGTAGCTCACGCAGTCATCGGGAGGCAGGCCAAAGGGCCTTGCTCCGCTCGTCCCACTGAATTTCCCTGGTACGGACTTCCAAACGCCAGGTGCCAAGCTCAGCGGCAGTCAAGGCCAGGCGGAGTTTCTGATCGCTATGATAGCGATCGGCCGTTGATTGTTTCAGCGCCCGCCAAAGATCGCGGACCTCGGGCGGCCCTGGCGGCGGCATCGCGGGTGCGGGTTCAGCCAATAGCGCACTCGATTTCTGCCGCAACTCCGAAATGGGGCGCGTGATGCTGCGGGCGATGACGCCCGTGAGCAGCAAGCTAAGGAGCGAAAAGCCGCCAAGAAGCCACGCCCAGTTAATCGCCTTCCAGGTTGCCGCCTCCATGTCGGCCTTTTTGATGGCAATAGCGACCGGCCATCCGCTGACCACGGAATGCGCCACGGCGGTTATGATGGGCTCGCCTTCGACCGAGCGAAACTCGAAGATGCCGTCCCGGTCCTGGACTTTCCGGAAACCCTCAGCGGCAAGCTGACCCACATTCTGTTCGTGACCCGGCACGCGCGCGACGAAACGGCCCCGACGATCAGTAAGGCAGGCGAAGGCTGCATTGGAGGCACCCGCTTTCACCGAGATCCACGTCATGCGCGCTCAGCAAATCGCCGCCTATCAGCCCATCAAGAGGAACATCGCTTACCGAGCTGGAATTAGAAGCGGCGGGAAGCGGCGGGGGGAGGGAGATTTTTGGCACACTCAATGTGCGATAGAGCTTCCCTGCGAATTGGAAGTTCCGTAGCTGGACGCGTTGTCTACGAGCATCGTGCCCGTCGTCGCGATTGCTCTTGTGCGGCGGAAACGGTCCCGCGCGGCGTGCATACGGCTTGCCGCCTCCGGCGACACCAGCGTCGAAGCCGCTGTATCGACCCCCATCTCTGCAAAAAGACCTTCATTTTTGTGATCCGCTTTTTGGCTGCTTAGCTTTGGCTTCCTCCTCAGTACTTTCCCGACTGTTACCAGA
>JBAUNL010000398.1:0-4550 GCA_049579205.1 Rhodomicrobium sp.
AGCTTGCCCAGCAGCTTGAAACCCATTTTCGTGCAGCTTCCGCCACCGATGCGGAAGACGATGAGCACGAAGGGCAGAGAAGCCAGCTCGCCGCAATTTGGAAGATGCCTGCACCTTCGGAGGACGATGCACCTAGTAATTTGACCCTACCGGAGGACGACAACGCTGATGGGAGGGACGTCGAAGTCAGTTTCGATCAGCGTCTCTACCGCGAGATCGAAGAAACGCGTGAGTACAGCGATCACGCGAGCAGGAGGGTAAGGCGCGGCGGATTGGCTGTTGCGGCCGGCTGGGGATTATTCATTTGCATCGCTGCCGGTCTCGCTGTTGGCTTTGTCGCCTTCCGGGATATAACCGCCGAAGCTCTTCCAGGGCTAGCGCCTGTGTATCGCGCAATGGGACTGCCTGTCACAATCCAACCTCTCGTCTTTGAAGGTGTTCAGTATAAGTGGTCTGTTTCGGACAATAAGCCCGTTCTCGTCATCAACGGGACCGTCTTTAATCGTGCCCACCGGAAAGTTAGAGTCCCGGAATTCTATGTGACCATCAAAGACGAGGATCCAGCGCTCGACCGGGAATATAACGCTAATCTTCAGGTCAACGCCTCGAAAATCAAAGCAGGCGAAAGAGCAGACTTTGAGATCGAACTGGTGGCGCCAAATCCGACAATCTCGGCCGTGGAACTGGAGCTGCGAAAGGTTCGTTAGTCCGGCCGATGACAACGTCGCTGATCGAAATTTACCGCCAGCTCTTGGGCGAAGGCAAGGTTTCGCCGGATGCGGCTCAGGCGCTTGCGGTGGAAAAGCTGCAAATCCTAACGAACAGGCTCGCGTATTACACACCGCCAGCGAGAACGGACTTTTTTTCGTTTTTCACTCGCAAGCGGGGTGAGGTGCCGAAAGGACTTTACATCTTCGGCGCTGTAGGGCGGGGCAAGACCATGCTTATGGACCTGTTCTTTCGGCTGGCGCCCATAAAGCGGAAGCGCCGTACTCATTTTAATGAGTTCATGGCGGACGTTCATAGCAGGCTCGCGGTAGCAAGGCGCGAAGAGAGGGAAGACCCGCTCCTTACGGTTGCGAAGGGCATTGCTTCCGAGACGCGTCTGCTCTGCCTGGATGAGCTTTTCGTCAGCGATATCGCCGATGCCACCATCCTAAGCCGGCTTTTCAGCACCATGTTCGAGGCGGGCACCATTGTCGTCGTTACCTCCAACACCCACCCCAGAGACCTTTACAAGGACGGCCGTAACCGCGATCTTTTCCTGCCCTTCATCGATCTCATCGAAGAAAATATGGAACTGCTTCAACTTGAGGCAGCGCGCGATTACCGGCTGGAGCACCTCAAAGAGGGAGCACTCTATTTCTGCCCGCTTGGGGAGGCGGCGAGGGCCGGCATGGATGATGTCTGGCGCAAGATTACATTTGCTCAGCCGTGCCGCGAGGAAACCGTCCAAGTTCTCGGCCACAATCTTCCCGTGCGTTGCGTGAGCGTGAGCGCAGCGCGCTTCGCATTTGCCGACTTGTTCGAAAAGCCCCTTGGCGCGGCTGACTATCTGGCCCTAACCGACCACTATCACACGATATTTATCGATGGGATTCCCATTATGCGCCGCGAGCGCCGTGACGCCGCCCGGCGGTTTATAACCTTCATTGACACTCTATACGATCGCCAGACTGGCCTCGTTGCGTCGGCCGATGCCGAGCCGAATGATTTATACCGGGAGGGTGACGGCAGCGTGGATTTTGAAAGGACAGCGTCGCGGCTTATCGAAATGCGCTCGCTTGAGTATCTGACGCAGAATGGAAACCTGCACCTAAACTCCTCTCCCCTCGGGGAGATGGCTGGGTGAGGGGGGACTTTGAACCCTTCAGGCTGATTCCATGTGACTAACCTTGCTACTGCGTTTGCGGCGGCAACAGGAAATCAGTCTTCCACAACATTTCTGGGCTCGCCGGCTACAAACGCTTCAATGTTATCGATGAGCTGATCCGCGAGAATCTGCATGGCCTCCTGGCTCGCCCAGGCCACATGCGGAGTGACGATCAGGTTCGGCAGCCGCAGATCCAGCAAGATGTTTCCGGACTTTGGCGGCTCGGTTGTCAAGACATCGAAGCCAGCTCCGCCGATCGTCCCATTCTTGAGCGCATCTGCCAGCGCATGTTCATCCACAAGTCCGCCCCGGCCGGTGTTGATGAGAATTGCATCACGCTTCATCATCGCCAGTTCTTTGGCTCCCACCATGTTTCTGGTCTGCGGTGTCAGCGGCACATGCAAGCTGATGATATCGCTCTCGCGCAAGATTGTTTCGAAGTTTACCAGACCGGGCTGTGAGATAAGATCATAAGCGAGCACCTTTAATCCGAAAGCTTCTGCGATGCGGGCCAGCGATTTGCCAATCGCACCAAAGCCTACGATTCCGAGCGTCGAGCCGCGCATATCCCGAATGGGATAATCGAAAAAGCAGAACTGATTGCACTCCTGCCAGCGCCCGGCACGCACGTCGTCACGATATGCCATGAGATTGCGGCGCAGCGCGAACGCGAGCGCGAAAACATGTTCGGGAACCGTGTTGAATGCATAGTTCCTTATGTTGGAGACAACGATACCCCGCGCTTTGCAAGTGGCCTTGTCCACGACGTCCGTTCCGGTTGCCGCGACCGCGAGCAGCTTCAGATCGGGAAGCTGCCGCAGCGTTTCTTCGCCCATCGGTATTTTGTTGATGATGGCAATGGTGACGCCTTGCAACCTCTCCACGATCTCGCCAGGGGCCGTCTCGGGGTATTCCTTATAAGTGTGCGGGAAAGCCGGTTTCCTGATATTGGCCTCAACTGTCGAGCGGTCCAAGAATGCGATCGAATGTTGCACGGCACTTCCTCCTTTGACTTCCCCCCACGCACGCCTTTGCCTTAATGCATCGAGCGCAAATGCTGAAATGTCCAGCCCCCTCTTCGCGATGAAGGAGGCTGACGTGGTTTAGGCTTGGTTTCTAAGAAGTGCGGCTGATTAGTGCTGTCCCCTCGGATAAGCCGCCTTGACATACCCACGGCACTTCCCACACCTTGCCCAAGGATTCTCACGCGCGAGCCAATTATGAAAATCAATGGAAACGAAATTCGCCCCGGCAATGTGATCGAGCACAACAATAGCCTTTGGGTTGCCGTAAAGTCGCAAGCCGTAAAGCCGGGCAAGGGGCCTGCCTACAATCAGGTTGAGCTCAAGAATCTGATTAATGGAAGCAAGCTTAACGAGCGCTTCCGCTCGTCGGAAACAGTTGAGCGCGTTAGACTTGAGCAAAAGGATTTTCAATTTCTTTATACCCAAGGCGACATGCTCGTGTTCATGGACACGGACAACTATGAGCAGATGGAACTGCCGCAGGAATTCGTGGGCGACCGCGCAGCCTTTCTTCAAGACGGTATGATGGTGGTTGTTGAAGTCCACGAAGGCCGCCCAATCGGCATCAGCCTCCCAGATCAGGTCACGCTGAAGGTTGCCGAAGCCGACCCAGTCGTTAGGGGCCAGACGGCAGCTTCGTCCTACAAGCCCGCGATTCTCGAAAATGGGGTCAGGATCATGGTTCCTCCATTCGTAACAGCTGGTGAGAAGGTTATCGTCGACACGAATGAGATCGCTTATATCCGCCGCGCCGAGTAAGTCCCCGAACGGAACAGCGTTAGAACATGCCTGCCTCGGCCCTTATGACGATCATGGTGAACGCCGCCCGGAAGGCCGGCCGCAGTCTCGCGCGCGATTTCGGCGAGGTTGAGCACCTTCAGGTCAGCGTCAAGGGTCCGTCAAACTTCGTTTCCGCTGCCGATCATCGGGCCGAGTCCATATTGTACGAGGAGTTAAGCCGGGCGCGCCACGGTTATTCCTTCCTCATGGAAGAGCGCGGGCTGATCGAAGGGCCGGACAAGACCCACACCTGGATCGTGGATCCCCTCGACGGAACTACAAACTTTTTGCATGGAATCCCGCTCTTCGCGGTCTCCATCGCGCTTGAGCGTGATGGCGAGCTCGTCGCTGGGCTGATCTACAATCCCGCAAGCGGCGATCTCTACACCGCCGAGCGCGGCAAGGGTGCCTTCCTGAATGACAACAGGCGCCTGCGCGTTGCCAACCGGCCTAACCTTGAGACCGCGGTCATTGTCACGGGCATCCCGCATCGAGGCAAGCCGGATCACGAACGCTACTTGCGGGAACTCTCAAGCGTGATGAAGGAGGCGGCTGGAATCCGAAGGACCGGCGCGGCCTCGATTGATCTCGCCTGGGTCGCGCAAGGCCGGTTCGACGGCTATTGGGAGCGCAACATCCAAGCTTGGGACATGGCGGCAGGCATCGTGCTCGTTCGCGAGGCTGGTGGGTTTGTCTCGGGAGCGGAGGGCCGTCAGGATATGCTTAAAACCGGGGCTATCGTTTGCGGGAATGAAGCGGTGCATTCGGCCCTTTTGAAGCTTATTGCAGCCGGCGAGTAGGTTAAGCTTACCGATTTGAAAGGAAGTTATGATTTCCCGAGAGGGTTAAATGTTGTATGGATGCACTGCAAC
>JBAUNL010000399.1:0-2986 GCA_049579205.1 Rhodomicrobium sp.
CCGCAACCTTGACAGCCTCGTCCGCGTTCAGGGTTTGAACGAGGTTACGGCTCAACTCGGTTCGATCTAGATCCACGACAGCGACGGGGAGGTCGCGGAGCACTTGGCCAAGATAAGGTTGCGGATAGAAGAGGCCATAGATGATGGGCGCGAGGAGAATCATGCCCAAAGCGCCCTGATCGCTGAGAACGCGCCGGAATTCGGCAACCATTGCGCCTCCAATGCCGAATGCGGGATAACGCGGCGAGGTACTTGGAGGTGGAGGAACCCGCACAGGAGCGAGAGTGGCGATTCCGCGCAATCGTAGCCATGCGAGACCGAAATAGCCGATGGCTAACGCGCCAAGTATTGCGAAGGGCAGAGCCGAGACCGCCGGCGGCAATCCACGAAGCGCCTGGTCGAACAAGATTTCCATGTACCAACGGAGGGGAAGAAGATCCCCCCAAAAGCGCGCGAAGCCATTCATCCCGAGGATCGGAAAACCGACGCCAACAAACCCAAAGGCCGGAGAGCAAAAGATAGCGGTGACGCTCAGCCCAAGCGCAAGATTGCGGAGCAGCAGCTGAAACAGAGCCCCCACCGAAAGATAAGCGATCACCAGCAGGCAGGCAGCTGCGCCCATCATTGCGGCGCCGCCGCGGAAAGGAATTTGAAATACTCCGTGGATAATTCCGGCCTCGACGGCCATCATGACAATGAAAATTGCGAACAGCGGCGCCAGCTTTCCAATAAGCGCGGCCAGTGGACTTCCTCCGGCAGTCCTCAACCAAGCCCTCATGCTGCGCCTGGTGAACTCCGAGCCGACGGCATAGCCCGCAGAAATCGCGATCACGACGTGAAGGACCATCGGCATCACAGCGCGCAGCAGGAATTGGACAAAGTTCAGCGCCGGATTCGACAGAACATATTCTTCCGGCACCAGCGACCCAAGTTTGAAAATGGGCTTCGCGTGCGACGCAGGTGCAAGCATGTCCGTGGTCGCGTTAATCGCGCTGGATAGCGAGCTTGAGGCATTGTTACCCGGCGTTAGAAATTGCCGATTGTAAAAGACGACGATCTGCGGCCGCTTCTTATCTACAAGATCGCGTTCAAAGTTCGGGGGAATGTAGACGGCCGCTACGGCATCGCCGGACCGTATCTCTCCCATCGCACTCGTCAGCGTGTCCGAACGGTGCGCGACCCTTACGCCCGGCGCCGACGCCACAGCCTGGACATAGAGCCTGGAGGTTGCCGTTCGATCCGCATCCACTATGTTCACCGGGAGGTTGCGGATCACCGCGTTGCTGAAGGTGAAGGCCAGGATCGTAAAGGCGATGAGCGGGACGCCGATAGCAAGAAACAGCGCCAGACCATCGCGCCGCATCCAGCGCAACTCGCGCACCGCGACGGCTACGATGCCTGGGCGCGCCGGCGCCATCATTGCCGCACTCCGCGCCAGTCCACATACACGCTCATTCCCGGGCGAAGCTCCGGGATCGCCTCGATGGGATAAGCGCGCACGGCGAACGTACGCAGATCAAAATCGCCAGTCGCGCGAGTCGCGCGCCAGCCTGCATACTCCCCATACGGCGCTATGAATTTGACGGCGGCAGTGATGAGTCGGTTCCCAAGCGCAGGGACATGCATTTGAAACCGGTCACCGACCTTGAGACCTTTTATGAGATCCTCGCGAAGATAGAATTGCAGGAACACATCGTTCAAATCGACAAGGGACAGTAGAGGGACGCCTGGGGACACGTAGTCCCCAAGTTCCGCTCCGATTTGGTAAACCTGAGAGGCGGTGGGTGCCATCACAACGAGCTCGTCGACCTGTGCTTTGGTCGTGTCGATGGAAGCCTGGGCTTGGACGACATTGGCCCGTGCGATGGCGCGCTCTTCTTTTGTGTAGCCATTCACCGCCTCTTCATGGGCAAGCTTTGCTTGGTCAGAGCTGCGTTGCGCAACTTCAAGCTGGTCGGTAACCTGGTCGAGCTGCTGTTGAGGGGAGTGCCCCTCGGCCACGAGCGTCTTCGTGCGTTCGAAGGTGCGCCGAGCGAGAGTAAGATTGGCCGCAGCGCTGTCCACCGCAGCCTTTCGCTGCGCGATTACCTCCGACCGTGTCCCAGCTAGAATGTTTGCAAGATTGGCTTCGGCGACCGTTTTTACTGCCTCGGCCTGCTTAAGGCTCGTCACAAGTTGAGGATTACTGATCGTGTAAAGCACGGCGCCCGCGGCCACGTTGTCGCCGCGCTCGACGGGGCGCTTGGCAACCTTACCCTCTACGCGGGCCGCGATATCGATGCGAGTGGCGTCGGCTACCCCTTGAACTAAGAGAGGCTGCGGCTGGATCAAATACCAGAGGGTTAGACCAACGATTGCGGCGACTATAGTCGCCACCAGAATCGCAGGAGTTCGGGCAGTTCTGGGAGGGGTTCGCGCGTTTTTGCCTTTTGGATCGGGCCAGCCCTGGGGGCTGGGATCGAATGACTGCGCGGCTCGCGCCCGCGTCTCGGTCTCGAGCGTCGCCTGATCATTCGCGGTTTTATTCTCACCCGCTATTTTACGAGCATTCTCAACCATCTTGGGTGTTTACGCTCGCCCCCAACGCCAGGCGCCGGGAGATGTTCGCGCTATAGGCAGCACTGACGGAAGATACACGACACCTGCGACGAGGGCCGGCCACATCCCCAATCCAAAGCGGGAGCCAATCGATTTTGGCTTGCCGGCTCAGGGAGGAATTAAGGCCGCTCAGATCGTAGCCGTAGACGCGATAGAGCCTGTTGACCCCTGCCGGGCAAGGCTGCGCGAGCTGGTCAACTACGGCTTGTGCCATCGCGTACCCACCAGTTCCGAAGACGCAAGCGATCGTGAAAAAAGTAAAATCCGACGAAAGCCCAATTTAGGCAGGTGTGCGCCACTCAATTGCGGGCTGGAACGCGGGATCGTTGTTATCTTCATGGTCAATAGCTCTTAGTGCGCCTTGCTCGCGGCTGATCCGGTTTCTCTC
>JBAUNL010000400.1:0-3958 GCA_049579205.1 Rhodomicrobium sp.
GCCTCCTTTGCGCCGCGGCCGTAGTGGACGAGAACCTGTGCGCGAGCCTGCTCCCTCAAAGGTCAGGAACGGCGAGTGTGAAAGCTTCAATACCGGCGGGAGCAGTTATTCCCAAAGGTCACGCATAGACATGGCTGGCGGCCGTCTTGTTGAGCGAGGGCGGTGCCATCACGGTCGATGCTCAGTTTGCGTGAGGCGCAAGACGTCGCCATTTGCGTAAGGGCGAGCATTCGGCCGAACCGCTGCATTTGACCGCGGGTAGGACCCTGATCGTTCCCAAATTGCGCGCGGCGTGCACTACACGCCAGCCGGGCGTGCCTCAGCCCCCGCATGGTCCTGCCGTGCAGGCAGCGCAGCCGAGAGATAGTGATCCCATGCCTGCATGAGTTCACGGCGTTTCTCAAGCGCGCTGCCGCGCCTGTAAGCGCGCTCGACGGCATCCCCGGCCTTATGCCCAAGCGCCGCTTCGGCGATCTCGCGGGGGAAGTGCGTCTTGTCCCCGCACCAATCGCGGAACGTGGACCGGAAGCCGTGAGGTGTGACGCGGACCCCCATGCGGTCAAGGACGCGCTCTAGCGCGCCATCGGATAGAGGACCATTCCCTTTGCCGGGAAAAATAAAGCCGCTGCTACGGCTTTCGTAAAGCGCCTCCAGAATTTCAAGTACACGCCCAACCAGAGGAACGGTATGGCCAGTCGCGGTCTTTGTCCGTGCGGCGGGGATCACCCACAGCTTGCGATCGAAATCGATTTCTTCCCAAGTAGCAAAGCGGACTTCAGCCGAACGCGCCGCCGTCAGGATCAAATACTCAAGAGCCAAGGCCGCAAAACCTTGGCGCCCGGCCCGCAGCTTCGCCACAAACTCCGGGGCTTGATCGTAATGCAGGGCGGCGTGATGCCCACGTTTTGCGAGCTTCGACGGGCGGGGCAGCAGAGCGTCCAAATGACCTTTCCAGCGGGCCGGGTTGGCAAGATTGCGGTCAATGTGTCCACGGGCCTGGGCATAGGCAAGAACGCGCTCTATACGCCCACGCAACCGGCTCGCTGTCTCCGGCACCTTCAGCCAATGAGGCTTGAGAACGTCCAAAACGTCTTCCACGCCGATCCCGTCAACCGGCTTATCCCACAAAGGCGCGGCGTACTTGGTCAGCGTCATACGCCATTGCGAACGGTGCTTCGCGTTGCGCCATTCGATGCTGCGGCTTTCGATCAGAGCCTCTGCACACGCCCCAAAGGTGGGCGTTACATTTTTAGGCGCCAGTTTGGCAGCCTTCTCTTCCCGGCGCACTTCAATCGGGTTCGCGCCGGCCTTGACCAGTTTCCGGGCTGCGGCTGCGGCCTCACGCGCGTCAGCGAGACTGACATCAGGGAAGCCGCCAAGGCCCATTTCGGGGCGCCTGCCGGCGAAACTGAACTTGAAAACCCAAGAACGCGCACCCTTGCCATCAACATACAGATACAGCCCTGCGCCGTCCCCATGGCGTCCCGGCCCCAGCGTGGCCGCCTGCCTTACTGTCAGCCTCGCGCCCGCCATATTCACCTCGCATCCGCATTGCGCTTTCCTACATCTTTTCCTACAGCAGAACATGGCTCCCGGTGAACAAAAAAGAACATCGCCGGACAAACCACGTGATAAATCCCATAGATATCAATGATAGACCGGACATCTACGGACGGCCAAGAATGCTAATTCGGCGGACTCCCTCTCCGCCATGGCCTCAGCAAAATCAAGGGTTTATGTGGCAAGTGTACAGCTGTCCCATCTTCTGTCCCGCTCTTTTGAAATTTGTGAGCGCGATCCGGCTCAGCGCAGCCAGGCGCTTAGGCTGCACTCGCTGGTGAATAAGAGCCCCGAGCATATCGGCACTGAATGTGTTCTAGGAAGATTCTCTGTCGCCTTGGAGCGCTCGTGGCCTTCCTGGACCGGCTCGTAACCGGCGGTCCGAGTTCCTCATGGGAAATCGCCGCGGACGGCGGAGGCGGCACCTTCACCTTCGAACATCGGGCGGCGCGCAGTTCAATGGCGGCGCCGTCGCGGGGCTGAAGCGCCTTTGCGCAGGAGATATTGAGCCGCGTCCACAAAAAATTCCGTTTACGAAAAATCCCGCGGGGGAATAAAACTTCACCGAGTTTGGATAAAATCTTGAATTTGCGAGAGAAATTTTCTGGCAGACAAAAGGGGTCGCCGATAGCACCAAAATCCGTGCTCTGATTTTCAATTGGGCCGGTCAAAAAAGTTCGGCAGGGTGGCGCTACTGCGCTTGGGCGAGGCTGTCGAGGCGGTCAGCGAGCTGCTTGAGCTGCCAGTCCTGGGCGACAAGAGCGGCCTTGGCCCAGCTGGGTTTCTTGCTCCGTAGTGGAGGTAAAGGTGCTGATTTGTCCATTGTCGCGATGGAGCGATAGAGACGGAGTTTCTCCGCCTCCGCCGCAAACCGCCCTGCCGCGATGGCATTCTCGAGCGATCCATATTTGCGCAACAGGCTCGCTGCACCCTTCTCACCGACACCCTTCGCACCCGGAATTCGATCCGATGCGTCGCCACGCAGAGCAATGAAGTCGGGCACCTGGTTTGGATCGACGCCATAGCGCTGACGCACTTCGGCAGGGCCGATGCGCGCCATTTCCCCCGCGCGCACCGGCTGGAGAATTGTCGTCGCCTCGGAGGCGAGCTGATAGGCATCCCGATCACCAGTCGCCACGATCGTAGTGCCGCCCCGGTGCTCTTCGTGCGCGGCCGCGGCGGCGAGAAAATCGTCCGCTTCGTAACCCGCAGCTTTGGCTGAGGCAAAGCCGCAGGCGGTTGCGAACTCCGGTAACACCTCAAGCTGCTCAATAAGGTCATTGTCGAAGACGCGCCCGGCCTGATAGCTGTCGAGGGCCTTATGCCGGTAATTTGGCTCATTGAGTGTGTCCCAGCCCACAAGCACGGCGCGCGGCTCTTCGGCATCGTAGAGCCGCAGCAGCATGTTGGCAAAGCCGAGGATAGCGTCCGCGCCCTTGTTTCCGCGCCGCCGAATGCTTTTGGGCAGCGCATGATAGGCCCTGTGGGCAAACGAGTCGCCATCGATGACGAGAAGGGGCCGTCTCAACGCCGGGTTTCCTTCTCCTGGACCCGCTTATCCTCGCGCAGACCGAGATAGACTGGATGGCGCATTTCCCCGGCCTTTGTCCACTCCGTGAATTTGACCTCGGCCACGAGCTTATGTTTGACCGAGTTGGTTGCGGACTCATCCTTCACGCGCTGCTTGAAGGGAGATGCTTCCGTGCGCAATGGCCAAAGTCGGGCGTGCAGCTCCGCGAGCGTGGCGTGGGTAAAGCCGGTACCGGCATGGCCGATATAGCGCCAGGCATTTCCGTCGCGAACAGCCAAGACCAGCGAACCAAAATAGGGCCGGGACCGCCGCGGGACGGTAAAGCCCACGATCACGGCTTCCTGGCGGTGTGCGGGTTTGATTTTCAACCAGTCTGTGCTGCGCTCGCCCGAGCGATAGGGGCTAACCGCACGCCCTCAAGGCCCTGTTCATTCTCCGGACGGTGCTCAATGAACTTGAACAGCGGGTCCTTGGGCAACAGGCGCTTTAACCGGTCCTTGCGCTCGGTCAGCGCGAACTCACACAAATCTTCGCCATCGAGAAACATGATGTCAAAGACGCAATAGAGAAGCCTTGTTCGCTTCGCAAGGCATTCGGCAGAAGTTGCAAGCGAGAGACGCCTTTAGCGTCCAACGCAGTCAGTTCCCCATCGAGCACGGCGTCGCCTTTCACCTTCTCGAGTACTTTGGCCACGGGCAAGTAGCTGTCATTGACGATTTTGCCGTTGCGGGAATAGAGCGGGACCTTGCCGCGCTCATTGCAGACCACCATGCGAATGCCGTCCCATTTGGTTTTGAAGACCCAATCAGGATCATCGAATGGCGCATCGGTGAGGGTTGTGAGCATGGGCTGCAGAGGTTTGGGAAG
>JBAUNL010000401.1:0-4936 GCA_049579205.1 Rhodomicrobium sp.
CCCCTCTATGCAGAGATGACGGCTGAACTGCCGCCGGATGTTTACGAGCAGCTCGGGGAGGCCGTCCGAAAGAACGAGGAGGCGGTCAGGCAGGCATTCGAGGCCTTTGCGAAAGCAAACCAGCTCAACTACCATTTAGGCCTTCTAAGCAACCAGGGCTTTGACCAGGGTCAAAACCCTTCCATGCAGCGGAGGCCGATGCCAAATTGTTGACGCAGCTTTATCCCCAAAGCCAACGGGCCAGCTTTTGCCGCTGGGACTCCAGACCTTGCGGGACGGGGTCAGCATGACGGCAGCGATCGGTTTTAGCCGCCGCATCGGATTTCAGATCTAGCACCACTGCATAGAGTGTCGGGTCTTTTTCATCGACGGCAAGATTGAAGCCGAGCTCACGGCACATCTCCAGCATAACCGCATTGTCCCGAAGTACACAGCCATGAAGAAAGGCAAGACCCTCGGCACGCGCATAAGTGATGAGATGCCGCATGAGCATCCAGCCAAGGCCGTGCCCTTTCAGATCTGATCTTACCATAACCGCATATTCGGCGCGTTTATAATCCGGATCGGCAAAGAACCGCGCCACGCCAAGCATCTCTGGGGTTCCGCCAGGAATTTCCCGCAACGCAACGAAGGCCATTTCCCTCGCATAGTCGATCTGGGTCATGCGCGCGAGAAATTGGTGAGAGAATTCGCGGACGGGGCTGAACATGCGCAGGCGAATATCTTCCGGCGTCATTTTGGCCATGAAGAGTGCGTAAAGACGCTCGTCATCCGGTCGAATGGGCCGAATTAGGATTTCTTCCCTATTAAGCCAAGTCTGGCGGCTTTGCCATTGATCTGGATAAGGCCTAATCGCAGGCGGGGTGGCAGGCTGCGCCTGCAGATCCGCGACCGTGATCCGGGCATCGAGAGCGATGATGCCTTTTTCGTCGATAAGCAAAGGATTGATGTCGAGTTCGCGAATCTCGCGATGCTGAAGGGCAAGCGAGCTGAGTTTGACAAGGCACAGGGCCAATCCGTTGAGGTCGACGGCGCGTCGATCGCGGAAGCCTTTTAATAGCCTGTAAATGCGGGTCGAGCTGATGAGGTCTGATGCGAGTTGCAAATCCAGTGGCGCGAGGGCCATGGCCGTGTCGCCAATGGCCTCGACCCCCGTCCCGCCTGCACCAAATAAAATCACAGGACCGAAGGTCGGATCGCTCGTAACCCCAAGAATAAGCTCGTAGGCATCGGCGCGTTGGATCATGGGCTGAACGGTTACGCCTTGCAGGAACGCATCCGGCCGCAGGGCACCGATGCTGTGCAGCATGTGCCGGGCCGTATTTTCCGCCTCCTCGGCCGATCTGATATCGAGGCGAACCCCACCAATGTCAGATTTGTGCGTCAACCGTGGCGAGAGAATCTTTACAACAACAGAAGCGTTATCGCGCAAAAGCCCAGCGGCTGCCTCACGCGCTTTTTCTGGGGTAGGCGCGACATAGGTTGGGACTGTCGGAATGCCGTAGGCGGCAAGCACGGCTTTCGCTTCGGGCTCGGTCATCATCCTGCGGCCGTCTTTGAGTGTTTGTGAAATGTGTGCGGCGACGGCCGCTGAGTTGAAATTGAGATTTCCGGGTAGTGCCGGCGGCGTCCGCATCAACTGCGCCTGGGCGGCACCGTAGTCGACAACTTGCATCAACCCTTTGACGGCCGCGCTGGGCGTTTGGAAATGTGGAATGCTGGCACCCCCGAATATAGACTGAACCTCGGAAGCGCTACTTTGCCCGAGCCAGTTCGCAATGACTGGTTTCGGATGTTGTACACTCTTGCGACGATCTTGCGCCGCGGCGGCGACCGCTTCCGCCGCTTCCGTCGAAGAGGCTAGCGCGGTCGGACAGTTGATCGCCAGCACGGCATCGGTATTGCCATCGTCAAGCGCAGCTGCCATTGCAGCCCGGTAACGATCTGCTCCACCATCACCCACAATATCGATCGGATTGCCATGGGACCATGTCTCTGGAAGCGATGCATTCAGACGCTCTATGGTCTTTGGTTCTAACGTGGCAAGCACACCCTTAAGGTCCGCGAGAGCATCCGCGGCGATAACCCCCGCGCCGCCCCCATTTGTTACGATGGTGAGCCGGCTCCCTGGAACCGACTTGAGATGCGATAGAACCTCGGCGGCATCGAACATCTCGTCAAGATCGAGCACGCGCAAGATACCCGCCCTTCGCAGGGCGGCGTCGTACACAAAATCGGAACCGGCAAGCGCGCCGGTATGCGATGCAGCCGCCTTCGCAGCCTCGGGATGCCGGCCCGCTTTGATCGCAATCACGGGTTTCGCACGCGAGCATCGCCGGGCAGCCGATATGAACTTGGCCGCATGCGTAACTGATTCAATGTAAAGGAAGACGGCCCGGCTCGTTACATCGCCGGCGAGGTAGTCCAGCATATCGCCAAGATCGACGTCGGCGGCGTCTCCGATGGAGACGACATGGCTAAAACCGATGTTTTCGGTCTTGGCCCATTCCAACATAGCTGTCGTCAGTGCCCCTGATTGCAGCACAAGCGCAATGTCGCCCGGCTTTGCAAGCGTCTGGGCAAAACTGGCATCCAGATTTAATCCTGGCACCTGAACGCCGATGCAGTTGGGTCCGATGAGGCGCATAAGATGCGGCTTTGCCCCATTGAGCATCGCTTGCGCGAATTCGCCCCTGACCCCTGCCGTGATGATGACGGCAGCGCGGCAACCCATCGCGCCCAGATCCGAGACAAGTTGCGGTACAGTGCGCGGCGGCGTGGCGATGACGGCAAGCTCGGGCGTGAAGGGAAGCCGGTCCACGGTGGCATAGCACGGGGTGCCATCGATTGCCGAATAATGCGGATTCACAAAAGCAATATCGCCACTAAAACCGGAGCGGAGCAGGTTTTTGGCGATCGTAAAGCCAACCGAGCCAGGTTTTTGGCTTGCGCCAATCAGCACCAGGTTTTTGGGATGGAAGAAAAATTCGAGATTGCGAATGGTCATCGGGCAGACCGCTTTCCTCAATTGCCACAAGATACGTCCGGAATTCCCCTACAGGGGAAGCTCTTCCACCCTCGCGATTCGAAAGGTCCTCAAGACGTCGTCATTTTCGCGAACTGAAACATACTCTCCGGCCACGAATTTGTGACTGTTCAAGCGATATCCGCTTTCGTCGCCGGCATTGTCGCCGTGAATGTCGTAATGAAATGCCCAGCTGCCGCCCGGTTTCCGCACAAGATGACCGCGCTCATCATCCTCATCGCCCCAAAAGCGCCTGACCCGGCAGCGTTCGCGATGTTCTTTCCAAAGCATGGCGTCGAGGTACCTATGCTGATTAAGCGGCGTTACGAACTCGTAGCCATGCCTGGTGCTGCCCTCGGGAAATTCATGGTTGCGAGCAAGTTCAAGTCTGATTTTATACAGTGTCATAAGACTTCGCCCTCCCTAATGAGATACCAAGGTCGGGACCCAGGTCTCGCGCAAGATGACGCGGCTGGCTCCGCCAAAGATCATCTCGCGCAAGGGTGAATGGCTATATCCTCCCATGACGAGCAGATCGCAGCCTTCGTCCATCAAGCGAGACAAAAGAACTTCGCCGGCACCGTCGTCGCCCGCGAAGGAGACTTCGAACTTCGCTGGGATTCCATGGCGGGAAAGCGCTGCCAAAAGCCTCGCACCTGCCACCTCTGCCGAAGCCCTTTGATCTTCATTCTCGATCAGGGTCACCGCCCGAATGCTTGCCGCCTTGCCCAAGAATTCGAGCGAGTCGAAGACGGCCCGCGCCGATTCGCGCGTATTGTTCCAGGCAATGACGATGTGTCTGCCAAAACTTGTGTCTTTGCCGCTCGCGGGCAGCAGCAGGACCGGCCGGCCGCTATGCAAGAGAGCTGTTTCGGGAAACTCGCTCCATGCATCGATTGTCTCATCGCTGGGCTTGGCGCAGACGATGAGATCGGCGCAGTGGGTCTCGGCTAAGATCTCATCTTCTCCGGCTGTGTATGGGACGTCGAGGTAGCGCCATTCATGGTCAAGCTGGCTGACATTTGCGGTCTGCTCAAATGCGCCTCTCACCGCATCCGCGTTTTTTCTATTGGCTGCGCAAATCTGCTCATAGACGTCGGGAGAGACCTCGACGGATAACTCAGTGGGAAGCGGAAAGGCTTGCGAGACATGGAAACCGATGACATGGACCTTGCCGGGCTCGGCAATCTTTGCAACCGTTGCCATGACAATTTCTGCAACCTTAACCGACGGCAAATAGACGAGGATTGTTTTAATTTGCATGACGGCAGCTCCAGCATGAGGAGACCTCGTCAATTTGTGACTGGAGCAGCGATCTCGCCTTGACCTCGGTCAAATCCTGTTCGCGCCTTATATAAGCATCTCGTTCGCAAGGTGCGCATGTAGCAGGGAGCCGGCGCCGCCGAACATTTTCAGTTCAGAAATGCCGCGGATGTCACCGGCGGAGGAGGATCACTCCGGCCAACAATTTCTATTATTCAAAATCGCGCTTGCGGCTTTTCAGCCCGATACCTTTCGCGATCTTATTAAACGTGCAAGTTATGCCACACCATGCATGACGAAGCCAATCACGGAACACCTTAATATTCATGACTTGGATATGGGCTGCTTCTACAGGCATTGAAACAAGAAGCTCGGTAAGTATCAGCTCCCACCGGGCTGTGTTGTTTATTCAGCAAAGCAATCAATGAAAGGCTGCATCAACAGGCCGGACACATGACCGCACCGACCAGCTAGTGCAGAAGCTTCAAAAAAAGCCTTGCCAACGGAGCGCCGTCCACACACGACCCACATTCCCCGTTCAATATCAAGGCTTGGTACCGCTTATGGAGAGCGCCGGTGTGAGCCATTCCCGCAGTTTCGACCATCTTTTTCGCCCCGAGACGTTGCGGACGGCAATGGCGACTGCCT
>JBAUNL010000402.1:0-4720 GCA_049579205.1 Rhodomicrobium sp.
TCTTGAAGGTTCGTTTGGTCGTTACGATCGCAACGCCGCTCAAAATTTCTACGTTGAAGCTCGTTTCGATGAGGGGCAGTGGAATTTTGCTGTCGCGGATAAACGCTCCGGCGGTAAAGGCATGCAGGGGGTCACGTATGCTCAAGGGAATGGCGAGCGGCATCGGCCTTATCCTTTATTAACTCGGTCAGAACTTCGATCAATCGTTTAGCAATAGGCTCCACTTCTGCACCGCTTCCGATGAGCGCTGGATCGACGACCAGTGTAACTCCGGGCGCAACGGGGAAGGGCGCGCCTTCCCTGGCGTCGAGCAACACTTTGATAGCTGCTGGCGGAAAGCCGAGCTCGCGTAAGCGGTTATATCGGCGAATGCCTGCAACGTGATCCTCGCCATAGCTGGCGTGAGCGCGACCCCCTCGCGGCGGCGGGATAAACCCCTCGGCAATCAAATATCGAACTTGCCGCTCGGCAATGCCGGTGATCTCGGTGAGCTCGCTGATCTTCACAATCGCATCCTTTCGACAATCAATATGTCGAAAAGGTTAACGGCCGTCAAGAAGTATTTCAACATTTTGTTTGTCGAAACAGCGCACGTCATATTCAACCTATCACGCGAACTGTTGCGCCCAGGCATGAGTGAGCCTAGTTTGCGCGGGCTTCGATGCCAACGAGGCACGGCGCAAGCTTCGTGAAAAACGCTATCACGCGGGCGCACTTCAACTGTTTCCGGATCACGGCTTTACCTTCCGCATCAATGCCGTGAACCTGAAACCGCGAGCGCATCGCCTTGACGCTGCTGAAGAAATGCCAAGGAGGCACTTACGGCTTGGCCTGAACACCGCGGCACCGGCGCACCGGATGCCCACTTGTTCATCAACCTCGCCCATAACAGTTCTGGAAACCGCATCTCGGGCGCCGGCGTCTATCATTTGATTAGAGACCAGCTCGGCAAGCGGGCCAATGTGGCCGCCGCCCGCCCCCACGGGCTTCGGCATGCGGCCATCACGGCTGCACTCGACGCTTTCACCGGAGACTACCGGAAGGCAAGAGCCTTCAGCCGTCATGCTTCGCTGGAGACGGTCCGCCGCTATGACGACAACCGGGCCGATCAGGCTGGGCAGGTGCAGTGTTGTTGATGCACTTGCGGCGTGATGACTTCAAGCTGGAACGCGGTGTCTGCTCTGTGGCGCCCAACGTGGGCAAATGCTAGCCGTAACCTTGCCCTTCCATTCCATTCCGCCGAAAAAAGACCTGTCAATGCCTGCTTGCGTGGTCGGCTTAACCTCTGAAACCGGAACAATCTAATTAATGGCCAAATCGTCGAAGAGGGCCAGATTCGGAAGTTTCTCGTCGACTGACGCAGACGCTGCTTCTGTCCGAGTCCGAAACGGTTTGGGAGGCGAGTACTTTCGAGCTACGACCGCTTTCAGATCCAGAAGCGGGAGAGCTTGGAATGAGTTCGCTAATGGCAGTGTCAGTAACAGATGACTCCACCGTTTGAAATGGCCCGCGATTGTTGCACAGCAATGGAGCAATCCTCACGGCGTTCACCGCCTCGATTATTGATCGGCCGCGGGGGCGGCGGCGAGAACCATCACCAGCACCCAGAATATCAGACGCCTGTTGCAGCATCAGCGCGTCAGCGGTAAAGAAGCGGCAGGTTCGGCGCTGACTGTCACATCGTCCGAGACAGGGGTGTTCATTCTCGCTCGGGCACCAGCTCGCACGGCGCCATTTGCTGGGCCGGATAGCTCCACAAGCCAAGAAGTTTGGCGCGCCCTCGTGTCATGCCTTGCGTGTTGCATAAGAAGTCGGTTTCCCGACGCTGACCCATGAGGACCTCCGTTAGCACGCCCATAAAAGACGAAGAGGGCTGAACTTTCCGTATACATTTCTGCAGCGCGGGATAGGCCGCACAGGAAGCAGCGATACCATCCGATGCTATCGATGGACTAAGCGCCGCTCCTGCGGCGCCCGGTACGGAATTTTTTGCTCGTTTGTGCCACCATAAGAGAGAAGCTCACTAAGGAGGGGCTTGGTGACCAGGAGATCGTCGAGCGTGTAATTGTCGAGAATGTGAAAGAAAGCCTCCAAAGCCGTGCGCAGGGCCGAACGCAGAAGACAGGCGGATATGATAACGCAACCGGGTCCGCATGGCTGGAAGCATCCGACGAGCGCGAAATCGCCTTCGATTTTCCTGACGACATCGCCGATGTTTATCGCGGATGGATGCTTTGCAAGCCGCAGCCCGCCCCCATTTCCGCGCGATGTGACGACGTAGCCTTCCACACACAGGCGGTGTGCGACTTTCATCATATGGTTTTTCGATATGTTATAGGCGTTTGCGGTCTCACTCACGGTTACGAGGCGGTTGTTATTCACGCCGAGGTGAATCAACATACGAAGTGCGTAATCGGTGTGCATGGTCAAATGCATTTTGTCACCACTTCGGCAAGCGCCGGACAAGTTCCAAGAGGCGCCGATCCGATCCGAAGGGTCCTATGAAGGATAAGCCCACCGGAGCTCCCTCGATCTCAATGGTCGGAATAGAGATTTGCGGCAAGCCTGCTAGGGCCGCGATGCAAGTTAAGCGCTGAGTACGCTGGCGGAAGTCTTCGACTTCCACTCCACTGGCAGCGAGCTTCGGAGCGGGGCCGGGCGCCGTCGGAAGAACCAGAAGCGCGTCCTGCCGCACGATCGCGGCAAGCCTGGATTTTATCGTGGCCTGGGTGCTGCGTGCGGCATCGGAATCTGCTTTTTGAACGCTTTTTCCATACCCAAACCGTGCGGCTATCGGGGCGGAAAAGACCGGCTTTTGACTGTCAATCCATTCGCCGTGAATTTGCCAGGTCTCATAGGCAGAGGCCGTTCGGAACACCTGCCTCCACTTCTCAAGATCTCCATCCGGGGCGACAGTCACCGTCTCGGCTTGCGCGACTGATAATTGCAGGGCTTTGAGTTTCGTTTCCAGGCTGGTCCTGAGTTCCGAAGCGGCGATGGCGAAAGCATCCTCCGCGATGACGAGACGTGTGAATGAGGGTTCATCCGTTTGCGAGGGGAGCAAGACCTTGCCCACAGCTGCGAAGACCTCTGGGTCACTCGCGAACCAGCCCACCGTGTCGAAGCTCGGCATAAGGGGCACCACCCCTTTCGCCGATATAGCGCCGTGCGTCGTTCTTATTCCGAGCAGACCGCAATAGCTCGCAGGGATACGAACCGATCCGCCTGTGTCGGTCCCAAGCGCGAAGTCGCAAAGACCCGCCGCGACGGCAGACGCCGATCCGCTCGATGAGCCACCGGGAACGCGATCGGGCGCCTTTGAGTTCTTCGGAGTTCCGTAATGGATGTTGTCGCCATTCAGACTGTAGGCGAGTTCGTCGGTGATTGTTTTGCCGATCATCTTTGCGCCAGCGGCAAGCAGTGCCAGCACGGTTGGTGCGGTCTCGTCGGCAACAGGATGCGTTTCCAGCCACCTTGGGTTTCCTGCGCCGGTGACATGGCCTTCGATGTCGAAAAGGTCTTTGACCGCGAAGGTCAGCCCTGAAAGCGGGCCTCCCGCCCGGGGCGCAAGTTCGAAATGCCCCTGCGGGACGAATGCTCCTGCGCTATCGTTGATTGACATGCCAACTCAACTTGCCTTGCGCCGCGCATCTGTCTTTCTCGACGCATTGTAGCCGAGACGGGCCGCATGCGAACGATAGCGAATGGCGAGCCATCGATTGAACTGGCTGAGCGTTTCCTCTAACGGCGCGAGCCGGCCGCGCGGCGCGAAACGCGAGAATTTGGCTCGCTGCATGGCAAGATTGATTACCGTATCCTGCTCTCCGAGCTGCCGCGAGCCTTCCATCATGCGAGCCACCCGGTCGGCGAAATCCGGCAGCGCGACGGTAGATTTCGGCATACACCACCCTCCCGCGGTGAAGAGGCCGCCGCCGACGGTCAGGCTCGTCGGGGTTTCCGGATAGATGAGCCCGTAGCAAAGCATATCCGGCGTGAAGATAATGTTCATCGTGGGAGGCACCATCCCGAAGCCGACGCAGTGACGCTGTTTCGCGCTAAGTGTCTCAATGGGCGGGAAACAAGCAGGCGCGGCCCAGCCCTTTTCGGTCAACCCCCCATCTGGCGCCAGGAAGGGCACGTAACGGACGATCACATTGTCATCGTCGCCGCGCCATGGGTCGAATTCCACGCCCGTGCTCGGTGCGAAATCGTGGATAATCGGGTGAACATATTCGGTATGATACGGCTCGATGTAATTTTCGAGCAGCATCTTCCAGTTCCACGGCACTGGCTCCTTGCTGAAGGTGGGCGGCAGCGTCACCATGGCGTCGAGGTCGTACCCCTCGAGATAGAGTTCGAGCTTGCGCATTGTTGGCGCCAGCGGTTTCGCGGCGGCGTCAAAGTTCACGAAAATGAAGCCATACCAGACTTCGCACCGCAATTTCGGCAGCGCGCTTTCCTCGCGGAGCTTCCTGATTTTGACGGCATCGCTCATGCGCGGGGCACCCACAAGCTCACCCTCGACTGTATACGTCCAGCGGTGATAGGGGCAGACGAAGCGCTTCACATTGCCGGAGCAGTTTTCGGCAAGCGCATGCCCGCGATGCCGGCAAAGAGCCGACATGGCACGGATCTCGCCGTCGTTTCCACGCACAATCAATAGCGCTTCGCCAAGAAGCGTGATCGCAATGTAATCGCCTGCTTTGGGAAGCTGCTGCAC
>JBAUNL010000403.1:0-6815 GCA_049579205.1 Rhodomicrobium sp.
GCCTCATGTAGGCTGTCGGCGTGCCTTGCCATTCATTGCATGCGCGGAATAACTCACTTACATTCATTTCGCCTTCTAGTTGGCTCACACCAACCAGGGCGCATCGCGGTGCTCCCATACCAAGGAGCATTGCGATGTCAGATCGCATCAAAGTCCTTTCCAAAAGGCAACTTCGGGAGCTTGTCCTCTATTCGCCCGCTCATATTCAGCGCCTCGAGAAAGCCGGCCGATTCCCCAAGCGGGTAAAGCTTGGCCCTTACCGGAGCAGCCGGGTGGGGTGGGTCGAAAGCGAGGTACTAACGTGGCTTTCAAAGTGGCTCGAAGAAAGGAACACCATCGCTCCTTAACAGGAGCGGGGCGGGTCTCCAAAGCCCGCCCTTTTTCGTTTCCGAACACACACGCATACCCGCCGAGGCGCGAAGAGGCGCGTCATGCCGCGACCTGGCGCGACATCGTGCGACACAAAAATTTTGTCCCAACACCCGCGACGGGTGTGCCTAGAGTGAGCCTAGCCATCATCAGATGCGGTGCTAAGTATTTGATTTCATTGGCGTCCCCGACAGGACTTGAACCTGTGACCCCCAGATTAGGAATCTGGTGCTCTATCCTGCTGAGCTACGAGGACCCATAACTGCCATTAGAGCGTGCTTTGGAAAAAGGTCAACAGTCATACGCCGCGGCTCGGAGAGTGGTTTATCGTGCCGGCTGGAAACGACGCGAGATCTTTTAGCTTGAGCGGCTACGTGGCCGCTCCTAGGAACGGCACATGCTGCGCTCTCGCATTCCCATTTCGCGAAGACTAACGTTACCCGCACTAGTCTTTCATTGGGCGTGCGCAACCCTTGGGTAACAATACAGCTTCGCCCAAAGGCAGCGCTCTTCGCGAGCAAGCATTGAAAGCGATTGCCAGCTCCAATCTGGTGGAGAGAGCACGGTTCTTTCGGTTGCCGGACCGCAAACGCTGCGCCTGGCGGATGGCAGGTTTGTGAGGCTATCGGAGGTGCTGGTGCCCACGGCGCAGCCATTCGGGTAGACCCTTCCGGGCCTGCTGCCGCATACCTCCAGAAAGCGACGCTGGGCCGCAAAGTCGAAGTAAAGTTCGGCGGCACGCAGCGCGACCGGTATGGCGTGTACGAAGGGCACCTGTATGTGACAGGAGAGAAGCCGCTATGGCTGGAGGAGGGCCTGCTAAGCAACGGCTTTGCCCGCGTATTTCCTCAGACAGATAACCACGCTTGCGCGCGGCAACTGATGCCTTTGAAGAAGCTGCCAGGAATGAAAAAAGAGGGCTGTGGGGCCTGGCCTACTTTAAGGTACTGGCGGCAAATGACTTTCGCATGCTGCTCAATCTCGTGCAAAGCTACCAGATCGTAGAGGGAAGGATAGACCATTCCACCGAAAGCGGCGGGCGCCTGACCTTATTTTTTGCTCGGGAGGGAAGACCCGGTTTCAGTACTGTGTTGGAGCCTTCGGCAAGAAGAGCGCTTGCAGCCAAAGGAGAGCCTACAAGCTGGGCTGGGCTGAGAGTTCGCATCCGTGGATGGGTGGATCGCAAGCGAGGCCCCACCATCCCGGTCACTCAGCCAGAGCAGATCGAGTTTCTCGCCGAACCCACAAACCCGGAGAATTAAAGGTTAAGTCAGCGGCAATCTATCTCGCTAGGCCGCCGCCTTATCCGCTGACGCCGCTACAGCCTCGGATTGCTTCCGCTGCATCCGGCCGCCCTTCGTCAGGGCTTCCGCTACTTGCTGGACCGCAATCGATTCGTCGACGTCCTGGGCGGCCGCAATCTCGCGCGCCATCCGGTCAAGTGCCGCTTCGTAAAGCTGGCGCTCGGAATAGGACTGCTCGGGCTGGCTGTCGGAACGGTAGAGATCGCGTACGACCTCAGCGATTGTAATGAGATCGCCTGAGTTGATCTTCGCCTCGTATTCCTGCGCACGGCGGCTCCACATCGTGCGCTTGATCCGCGCGCGGCCGCGCAATGTGTAGAGAGCGCGGTCCATGACTGCCTTATCGGAAAGCTTCCGCATTCCGGCGCTTTTCGTCTTCGCTGTCGGAACGCGCAGCGTCATTTTGTCTTTTTCAAATTTGATGACGAAAAGCTCGAGCTTGCACCCGGCGATCTCTTGCTCCTCGATCGCGACAATACGCCCTACGCCGTGCGTCGGATAAACCACATATTCGTTGGTGTCGAAGCCAAAGCGTTGTTGACTATTGTTTTTCTCAGGCATACTCGATCTCACTCTTTGTTGTCCCGGTTATATGTCATCTCGATTCGCCGACGATTCTGCGCAAGCACCAAGCTCTTGCCGGAAATGAAGCAGACCCCCCTGCCGCAAAGGGCTGGTTTGAGCCATGCCTGACAGTGATCTTCGAACAGGTTAGGTCTCAAATCTCTGCGATTCGGTCCTTGCCGAAACTGCTTGGACTCAACCTTAACGAGCGCAACCTGTGTCTCTGACGCTTAAATATTATCAAAATGCGCCGATTTTGAGAAGGTTCCAAAGAGGTTAACGCACTCATTTTTGGGGATTTAACGATGATTCTTGCTGGTAGTGTTAACGGAGCAACGGTTGTGGGCACTAAGTTGTACGCACAACCTTAGGGACTCTGACCCGGAAACCGGGTGCCGGCCGCTCTAAAAGTACGCTGCGCCGGAAGCGGTAGACCCGGGCGGGGCGGCCACCTGTGCGGGAAGCGATTTCGCCGGTAGCCTCAACCAAGCCCGCATTTTCCACGAGACGGCGGAAGTTCTGCTTGTGGAGGTAGCTGCCAAGGATGGCTTCGACTACGCGCTGCAGGTCGAGCAAAGTGAACGTCTCAGGCATCAGCTCAAAAATGACCGGACGGTATTTGAGCTTGCCGCGCAACCGCGTCATGGCGGTAGCCAGAATACGGCGATGATCGAACATCATGGGCTTGCCCAATCTGGGAAGCCCGGCCCAGTCTTTCGCCGCGGCGCGGCCGTCTCTGGCCGCTTCCTCGACCAATCCTGCTTCATAAAGGAGCTCATAGCGCTCAAGCACGCGTTCGTCGTCCCAGCGGCCGGATTCCCCGAAGCACATGCGCGCGCGCTCCATCCGGCCGAGCGGCCTTCGAGGAGCGCCTGCTGCTTCCGGCCGGGTGACCCATTCGCTGAGTCTCGGTTCTATTTCATAGGTGAGGATCTCAGGCTTTCCGCTTCGCCAATCTTCCCAAGGGAGATGACTGTACCATGCGCTCCACCTCACACCTGGGCTGACGAGCGCCTCCTCGGTGCGAGTCAGCGCCAGATACCCGATGGATACGACATTGAGCCCTTCATCGCCTGGAAGAGCATGTCGCCCCCGGTCGCCGAAAGTGTAAAGCTGCTCCACATAGCCGAGGTCAAGGCTTGTCTGGTCCTTGACCCAATCCCGCAAGCCAATTTCCAACGTTCGATGCTTCAGCGGGGTGAATAGCCCAAAGGGTAAAGCTGGTGGCCGGGGATGCTGTGCGCTTCCTGAAACCGTTAGGATTTGAGGCTCGCCTCCGATCATTGATACGATGGCGGCGTTCAACCCAATCTCAACCGCAACAGCCTCCGGGTGCGGTCTCTTAATGGCCGTCACATCCACATCTGGGGAACCGATAAGTCGACCTCCGCTTACGATAATGATCTTGTTCTTGCGGGCCCTGGACCGGGGGGACCGCGCAGCATTTAACCGGCAGAGTGGCGTTCTTGTAGCCTAGATATCCTCTTTCGGCTCCAGAATCTGACGCCCGCGATATTTGCCAGACTTCAGATCGATGTGGTGCGGACGGCGAAGTTCGCCCGACTCTTTGTCCTCGACATATGTTGGCGCGGCGAGGGCATCGGCCGAGCGGCGAAAGCCGCGCTTCATGCGCGAGACCTTTCTCTTGGGCACTGCCATGGCTTGAAACTCCGAATGAAATGCAAAATGAGCCCGCCTTCGAGGCTCTTTCCCGAAGGGCGTGGTGCAAAAGCCAGCCTTTTCTTCAGCCAGATATATATGCGCGTTCCGCCATTGGCTAGTGATATTGAGGCCGCAGTTGCAAATCCGGCATTGGTGGCCTTGCTACGACCCCGTCCATTCCGGCTTGCGCTTGTCCAGAAAAGCCCCGATGCCCTCTTCCGCATCGCGAAACAACATGTTTTCGACCATGACATTCGCTGTGTAGGCATAAGCCTCCGCGAGGGGCATATCGGCTTGGCGGTAAAACGCCTTCTTGCCGGTGGAAAGCACAAGCGGCGACTTGCCCGCGATCTTCTCCGCAAGTTCAATTGCGGTATCCAAGACCTGCGCATCCGGAACCACCCGGTTTACAAGCCCAAGCCGCTCCGCCTTGGCGGCAGGAACCATTTCGCCAAAAAGAAGCATCTCCATCGCGGCCTTGCGCGTGACATTGCGCGAAAGCGCCACCATCGGCGTCGAGCAGAAGAGGCCGATATTCACGCCCGGCGTCGCGAACTGAGCACCTTCACCGGCGACCGCAAGATCGCAACTGGCGACTAGCTGGCACCCCGCGGCTGTGGCGATGCCGTTGACAGCGGCGATGACAGGCTTCGGACACGCAACGATGGCCTGCATGAGGTCTGCGCAAGCTTTCATGGTCTTTTCGAAAAAAGCGCGTCCCCGATCGGCGTCC
Source organism: Rhodomicrobium sp. (assembly GCA_049579205.1). GTDB lineage: Bacteria > Pseudomonadota > Alphaproteobacteria > Rhizobiales > Rhodomicrobiaceae > Rhodomicrobium. Next base: position 4,633 of record JBAUNL010000403.1, read on the forward strand.
TGGCGGCGGGCTGTCATCTCTCTCAGGTCGTGACCGGCGCAGAAGGCCGGAGGGGCGCCGCGGATGACGATTGCGGCGAGGTCCCCTTCTGCTCCCGCCTTATGAACGGCAGCATGTAGCGCTACCATCAATTCCAGGGAGAGGCTGTTCCGCGCGGATGGCCGGTTGAGCGTGAGAAGCAAAATCTTGGCCCGGCGTTCGGCGAGCAGGACGTCAGTCTGAGATGCGAAAGTGTCCATGGCGGTCTCCTTCTGGAGACCATAACTCAATTCCCGCCTATTTTCACCGCCGCTTCGATGTCAGCCATCATAGGCCTGACAACGGCGACATTGCCTGGCGGGGGCTCCCGCGCAAGTTGATCACTCAAGTCGTCGAGATTGTCTTTGAGCTTCTTTTTGCTGTCGTCGCTTAGAAGCCCAAGCTTCTCCAATTGGCTGATTGCGTTATCCTTGTTCTTGTCCAAGGTGGCTCTAGCTATGCCGCGCGCTGACCCAGCCTTAATGAAAAGATAGGCCTGTGCGACCGAGCGGCCTGTCCCGATCCAACCTGCCAGATTCTTAAAGCCGTGGCTGACTGCGATCCTCTCCGCATCTGTCTTGAGCTTGCTCGACTTGATGGCCTTGAGAACGGCGGCGAGAGGGTTTTTCGCTGCCTCCGAATCCATGCCTGTCCGTAATCCTTCGGCGATGGCGATGTCGCGCATCTCGGCGAATGAAGCAAGAAAGCGCGTGACGTTATCCTGCGTCAGCGGCACGTCTTTCGCAGCGGCTGAGCCGATGGCTGAGATAACAGCGAAGGCGAGGCCGAATAAAATCCCGCCTGTTAGGTTCTTAATTCCGCGCATGTTCGCGCTCCCTATTGGGGCATTGCGCCGATCGCGCTTACCCGGCCGCTTTCATTGCGCTCAATCTTGGTGAAATCACGGAGATGGCGGTCGCGAATGAGCTTCTCAACAGCGGTTCCCACGAGCCTTCGGAAGCATTAGGCGGCGGCTTCACCCCCTTTGGGCGTGCGGCCGGAACAGATATTCCCTTCCATCTGTTGACCCCGAAAAGGCGCGAACGCACCAGTTGCGCCTAGGATCAAGCCTAACAATGAAGAGGAGGCAACGATGGCACGCACATCGGCCGCCGATCTATCGCACGGCCTTAAAGGCGCGACCTTCCCGATGAACAAGAGACAACTCGCTGAGCATGCCCGGCAGAACAGGGCACCCGATGAGGTCGTCGAAACCATCCAGGAAATGCCAGACCAGGAGTTCGACTCGCTCGCGGATGTTGAGCACGCCTTCAGCCGGAGCCAACGTGACGACCAACCACGCGGTAGAGGCGGCACGCAAGAGGCTCGCAAAGGCGGCGAGCATCGCCGCGCGAGATGAATCCCACTCACTAGGGACTTAGCGGCCGGCGTTAGATAGTGGCCGCGGAACCGGGTTCAGATACGAGCCCGGTTTTTTTGCGCGAATCAGAACCCTTTACGGCGGGAGAATGGCACTTGCTGTGAGAGTTAGCGGTTGGCCTGGCTTGCCATTGCGTCTTATATTCCCGGCATGAGCCTCACTGGAATCAAGGAACCGTCCGCGCTTTCGCCCGCGGCGAACTTCGAGTCACCCATCCCCCCAGGCAGCCGCGTTTATCTCATAGATGGCTCCGGCTATATTTTCCGCGCCTTCCACGCGCTCCCGCCGCTAACCCGCCCTTCGGACGGCTTGCCCGTGGGCGCGGTCCATGGCTTTTGCAATATGCTGTGGAAGCTTTTGCGGGAGACGAAGGGAGAAAAGCGGCCCACCCACCTCGCTGTCATATTCGATCATAGCGCCACAACCTTCCGCAACGCGATTTCGGCGGAGTACAAGGCGCATCGGCCCGAGCCGCCGTCCGAGCTTGTGCCACAATTCTCGTTGATCCGAGACGCGGTGCGCGCTTTCAACGTCGCCTGCATCGAGCAGCAGGGGTTTGAAGCCGACGACCTTATTGCGACCTACGCTTGTCAAGCCGTGAATGCCGGCGGCGAAGTGGTGATTGTTTCCTCAGACAAGGATCTGATGCAGCTGATCCAGCCGGGCATCTCGATGCTGGACACCATGAAGAACAAAGTCATCAACGAGGCGGAGGTTGTCGAAAAGTTCGGCGTTCCTCCTGACAGGGTTGTGGATGTACAGGCGCTCGCGGGCGACTCCATCG
>JBAUNL010000404.1:0-12071 GCA_049579205.1 Rhodomicrobium sp.
CGAAAGGGTTGTCAGCCAGCGCTGCGTCGCCCTGATCGAGCAGCGCGATGCGATCCGGGCTAGCACGCTCTTCCATTGGTGGCCAAAGCCAAACGAGGCGAACTAATCAACCGGATACGGTATAACAGTTTACAATTATGCGGGGCGGGCTTCGCAAATGAGCCGCAAACGCGGGCGTAGGCGCTGTACAAATCGCGATAGTATGGTAAATCTGGATTCAGCAACTGTTGAGCGAGGGAAAAATGCGCACATTTGCTCTCTTCGGCGCCGCCGCCTTGGCGGCATCTATACTGGCTTCCAGCCCGGTTTTCGCCTGGTCGACTGAGCAAGGGACGTCGCAAGACGCGAACGGGACCAATCTCACTGATCCGGACGACGCGCTGAAGGCGCTGCAGGACAAGGTAGACAGTAAAAGCCAGTCGAATACTGGATTTTACGTCAGCAGCGGCGTGAACCAGTGGCCCGCTGGCCCTTTCGCAAATCCCGCCAGCCCCTTCAGATATCAATCTGATTCCCAAAGCAACAATGGGCAGGTTCCATATGGCTGGTCGCCTATGCCTGGATTCCGCCCCGGCGGGAACGATTAATCCGGCGCATCGTCGCGCTTTCTGGACCCCTAAGCACCGTGGCTTGTAACAGGCACGGTGCAGATGAGTTCGTTGCCGCAGCCCAGATACTCCATGGAGGCGAAAGACATCAGCCTGGACGTGGCGATGCCCCGTCCGTTGGGATGCGTCGCGCGTTCTGGGCTTATCTCGATATATTGGCGCCAATCGAATCCTTTGCCCTGATCCTTGATGCGCACGCAGATTTGGTGCTCATCGGCCTCAAATGAGAGATAGGCCCATTTCTTTTGATTCTCTTTTTCTCGAAGGCGCCGCTCGATTTCGTCGAAGAGCCTGTTTTCAAGGAGGAATTTTGTTTTTTCGTTATAGGTTATACCAAGGTTGCCGTGTTCAACGGCATTGATCAGCAACTCGTTCAGGCCGTAGACGGCAGATTCAGGCTCAGGAAAGCAATTGGCGATGAGGAAGGCAAGGTTTCTTGCCTCCTCCAGAGTACGGAAACGGAAGCGCGATTGTTCCATTAGCCCCAGCACGCGCCGGTTTTGACTGACCTCGGCCCGTAGCCGCTTCTTCGTGGCGGCATCCGAGAGCGCCGCAGCCACGATGGCCAAGAGCATCTGGTCTTCGTAGGGTTTTGTCAGATAGTAATAAACACCCGCCTTGATCCCTTGCAGAATTTGCTCCCGGGCGCTGGCCGCGGACTGCATCACTACCGGCACATCTGCGAAGCGCGGATCGGCCTTGACGGCCTTTAGAACTTCCATACCGCCAAGCCGGGGCATCATGCGGTCGAGCACAATGGCGTCGATCCCCTCGACCTCGTTTAGAAGCCGTATGGCCGTATCGCCGTCGTCCGCCTCGACAACCTCGTAACCGCCGTCGGTCAGATATTCGGTGAGGATGTCCCTGTTCAGAGGATCGTCATCGACCGAGAGTATCTTTTTCTTCCGCATGTGTTCACCTGGGCGCTCAAAAAGCTCTCATTGGCGCTGGTTTGCCGGTGGAGCCATCGAAACCCGCCGCCATTGAAACTCAATGGCGATAGTAGCTCAACAAAAGGTAGAGAATCAAAGTCTAGTACAACTTCAAGCCGGTAACTTCGATGAAATATCGAATGCGCCGGAGGGAAGGCTGCTTGCGGGCTTGCTCACTTGGTTTGCGGTGGCTTCGAGATCGGCCGGCAGCAACACGTGGAACACGGCGCCGCCCTCCTTCGCATTTGCAGCCCATATTTTACCGTGATGCAAACGCACTATTTCGCGGCAGATGGCCAGGCCAAGGCCAGACCCGCCAGAGCTCAAAACGCTCTTGGAGCACTGCGCGAATTTTTCAAAAATGGTTTCAAGATCATTGTCCGGAATGCCTTCTCCCTGATCCCGCACCTCGCAGTGAAGCGCGTTCCCGCCGTCTTGGAGGAAGGCTGAAGCGATGCGCACGGTAATGGTGCCTTTAGGAGGGGAAAACTTGATCGCATTGGAGAACAGGTTGATGAAAACCTGCGTCAGCCGTTCATTGTCGAATGTTGCACGGGTGCTCGGAGCCGTACAATCCAGGTGCAGGTGCAGCTTTTTGGCTTCAAATAGGGATTCAAGTTCTGCCTGCGATTGAGTGATGACCTGCAGAAGGTCGCCGCGAGTAAGCCGCAGGTCGAACTTGCCAGACTCCAGCTTGGCAAGATCGAGCAGAGCATTGAGCATGCCCAGAAGCCGGGTTCCCGATATTTGGATGTTATGCAGATACTTCCGTAGTTTATTCAGGTCGGGACTCTCCAATTTTCGCAATCCCATACTCGTATAGTTGAGTATGGCGTGCATCGGCGTGCGGAATTCGTGGCTCATGTTCATGAGAAGCGATGACTTCGCCTGGTTCGCTTGATCGGCCTGTTCCTTCGCTGTTGCGAGTTCCTTATTCAGGCGTTCCAGCCGGGTTCGTTCTGAATTGAGCTCGGCACTGGTCGCCAGCAACTGCTTGTGGCGCCACTGCAAGCTGTCATTGGCGTGAACGAGTTTGCGGCTCTCATTGAAAAGTGCCATTTCCCGATGTATTCGCCGGGTTACTTCGCGATTGAGGACCAGGGTCATTGCGAGCGTAAGGATCACAATGACAGTGCCAAGAATACCGAGCATCATGGCGGTGCGGTTTGCGACAGCAAATATTCCCTTTTTTCCAAGCCCAACGATCACAACCAACGGATAGCCCGCTACTTTCCGCCAATGAAAGAAAGTGAGTTCATCATTAAGGGGACTGGGCCCCGCATATGTACCTGCGGTGGCCTTGACGGCATCGCGGAAAATCTTCAGGCCCTCTAATGAGAAGCCCTCGAAGTCGCGGTCCGGCTTCGGGCCGCCCCCGAAGGAAGCACGGATAATGCCGTCAGTGCCGGCGAGAATCATCGACCCCGATTTCCCGAGATTCACGCTGCGGTGAAGCGTGGTTAGGAAGTCAGGTGACAGGGAGAAAACGACGACGCCCACGAGCCTTCCATCTGCGTCCTCGACCCTGTCGCTTATCTGGATGCTCATTTGTCCGGAAACCCGGCCAACAACAGGCTTGCTGATATAAAGGCCCTTCCTGCCATTGAGCTGAACCCTGATATGTTCGCGATCGGAGAGATTAATGGGCTTCGGATACCTCTCCAGGGAGCTACTCAGAAGCTTTCCATCAGGTCCCGTGAAAGAAACCTGTACGGTCGTCTCAGCAAATTCGGGCGAGCCCCCTATCCAATCGACAAGATCGAAACGAGCCCCTTCCGCAGCCAAGCGAGGTTTTAGGAGCGACATCGCACTTCGCACGCCGTTTATGGCTCGCCTTACCTGCTCCTCGAAGGCTCCAGACAAGTTGGCTGTGTCATTCCATGCCCGTTCGCGTGCAGAGTCCTCTTGTTCGATTACGACGGCGCTTAAGAGCAGAATTGTCCCGAATACGATGATCGAGCTGAAAGCGGTGACACCATATCGAAGTCTTCGGCTCGACCGGCGGATCTGGCGGCGATTGATGGGATGCAGCGCTGTGTGTGCTTCGTGTCGTTCGGATCTGGCCAAGCTTTGGTCCTGCAGCTGTCATGGACAAGCGTGCGCTCTCTAGGGTTGTAAAGCCCGCTCTGTTTCTGAATGGTAAATGGCCCGCGCTCAGTGCCACGATATGAACCGGAATAGCGGCCAAGGTTGCGACCTAAGCCGGCCTTCCAACGTAGTCATGGCTAGGCTAGCGTCTTTGTCTCAAGTTCGACAATTTCTGATACAAAAAAAGGCAAATTGCTGGTGTGTAGGGATTTCTAGACCCTCCCGGCCCGACTCATCAGGCGAGTTATGAGCGCGAAAACGGCAGACAACTACAACGTGGTATTCATCGCGTTCGCCATAGGCTGGGCCATATTCGCAGCGCCCTGGCTATCAGGCTATGTGACAATTCCCTACGACGCGAAGGCCCATTTTCTGCCACAGCTTCAGTTCCTTGCCCATGCACTCCATTCGGGCCAATCGCCTTTTTGGACCCATAATGTGTTCGGAGGATCTCCGCAAATTGCCGATCCCCAATCGCTGATTTTTTCACCGGCAATCTTGCTTGCTTATCTTGAGCCTTTCCCAAGTTTCCGGGAGCTTGATCTCTACTGCTTCCTTCTTTTGGGCCTGGCCGGAATATCCGTCATCATGTTCTTCAAAGATCGCGGATGGCGGCCGGCCGGCGCCGTAGTTGCGGCATTGGCGGTTTCATTTGGCGGATCGTCGATTTGGCGTGTCCAGCACATTAAGCAGATCGAGTCTTTCGCATTTTTCATGATGGCTCTGTGGTTACTTGCCCGCGCATTGGATCGTAGATCCTGGCTGGCTGGCATAGCGGCTGGAATTGCCGGTGGGATGATGGTCATCGAGCCTGGGCAGGTCGCCATGCTCGGGTGCTACGTCCTGGCCGGCTATGCCGTAAGTTTCTGGCTCAGTCAGCCACGGTTCTGGTTTTCGGTGCGCCGAAGCCTGCCGGTACTGCTTCCAGGTGCTGCGATCGCGGTGATCTTCGCAACAGGGCCCATCATTTTGAGCTTCCTTTTCGTCCTGGACTCCAACCGTCCGGAAATTCCCTATGCCGAAGCGGCGCGCGGCGCTCTTCATCCCGCATCTCTTTTGACCGCGATTGTGCCAGACCTTTATAGCGTTCGCGGAAGCCAACTCTATTGGGGGCCGGCGAGCGCGGACTGGCGCGCAGATTGGCTGGCAATATCAGAGAATATGGGCGAGGTTTATATCGGTGCTCTGCCAATCCTGCTTCTTCTGGCGGTCGGCATATTCAGAAAGCAGATATGGACGCGGGAGATTCGCTTTTTCACCATCGCGGCCGGCTGCCTGCTCATCTACGGCCTTGGCCGGTACACGCCTTTATTTCCTCTCATCTATTATCACTTCCCAGGAGCCGACCTCTTTCGCCGCCCAGCCGACGCCACTTATGCCCTCGGTGCGATGGGAGCGGTTGCTGCAGGCTACTTCCTTAATCTATTTTTAAGTGGCGACCGCCCTGGCCGCAGAGAACATATAGCCATCTGGTCGGCGCTCGCATGCCTGTTTGCGATAAGCTTAGCGGTCGCGGCCGTTCATAACCAGCTGTCTATTGCGGCAGGACCCGTCCTCCTATCCGTGGCGGTTTTTGCGGCCGGCTGGGTGGTGCTTAACTTTACGCATCGTTATTGGGAGGCTCATGGGCTTCTGGCAATCGCGCTTCTGACGGGATTCGTGACCCTTGATCTTGTCATCGGTAATGGACCCAACCGTTCGACCGCGCAACTGCCGTCGTATTACGAGGAACTGCGTCCCGATACGAATAATGAAACGATTGCTTTCCTAAAGCAGCATTTGGCTGGACCGGCCAATTCACCCCGGCGGGACCGGATTGAGCTGGTTGGTCTGGGCTTCGAGTGGCCGAACCTGAGCCTCATTCATAACTTCGATCACACGCTTGGCTACAACCCCCTGCGTCTGGGAAAAATAAGACAGGCAATGGGCGCGGACGAAAACGTTGCCGACGTCTGGCAACGAAGGTTCACCCCTCTCTTCCCTTCATACAGATCCTTGATGGCCGACTATCTCGGCTTGCGCTACATCGCGATAAAACAGCCGATCGAGGAGATCGATAAGAAATTGAAGCCAGGAGATCTGACGCTCGTGGCTAAAACCGCGGATGCGTATATCTACGAGAACCCGCGAGCCATTCCGCGGGTGCTTATTGCAGATAATTGGATGCTCGCCGACTTCGACCAGATGGCGAAAGATGGCCGCTGGCCAAGCTTCGATCCGAGACGAACAGTTCTACTGCAAAGAGCTCCAGCTAAGACACCCCGGATCCAACCTATGTCCGTCTCGCTAGCGCAGCCCAATGCCTCGTTGGAAACCTACGAGAATACCGTGGTGCAAATCGAGGTGAATACGCCGAGGCCGGGTTTTGTAATCCTGAACGATATGTGGCACCCTTGGTGGTTCGGCACCGTGGATGGCAAGCCAGCCGAAGTGCTTCGGGCGAATGTTCTGTTCCGCGCGATCCAGGTTCCTGCCGGCAGACATACGGTACGCTTCGAGTTTCGGCCCATCAAGGGCGCCGAAAAAGAACTGATGGCTCGCCTAAAGGGAGAGCCGATCGAACCGCTGACGGACAAACCGGCGGACCTTCATATCAGACCCGAGGCCAGCGCGCCGGCTCTGCATAATTCCGCGCCAAAAAAGACCTGAACTCGTCGCTGGAGAGCCAATCAAACTCGCGGAGCCGTGCTTCTCTGATCGCGTCCCAAGACGGATACTCGCTCGATGCTTTCGCCACGTGGCACATGATGAGCGGCATTCTCCCGCTCAAGCGTGAGAGCCACCGCCCCCAGAGCGCAGGCAGCTCCGCGTTCGCGGCGAAATCATAAACGCCGGCAAAATCTGTATTGATGCCATGCCGCCCGGCCTCGGCCATCGCGCGGAGTGTCCTAGCGCCGGTGCCGCCGATGATTGCCGCCTTCAATCCCCGCCATCTTTGAGATAGGCAAATTCTGAAGCCTACGGCTGCTTTTCCGGCTCCGTAACGCTCGGAAAGCGCGTTCAGTATGACATCACGCACAATCGGCAAATGATGCACATGCTGATGGCCATCCACAAAGCACGGCGCTGACCCCATTCGTTCCTCGAAAAGCGAGAGCTGCTTATCAACGGTAACGCAAATGCTCTCTCGGTTCAGAAGCCCGGCATTAGCACGGAAGACGAGCGATGGAAGGCTCTGCCCGAAGCCGGATTCATGCGCGTAATGGCTCGTGAGGTCCAGATGCAGGCCCCAGGAAATCTGCGGGGCATCCCTAGTGGCGCGTGCAGCATCGGACCAGCGCGGCGATAAGACCATCGCGCTGGCAGCCGTTACTGGGCCCTTGCCTGCAAGTTCGATTATGGCTGCATCGACGCCGTCATCCATGGCGTAATCGTCGGCGTTGATGATGAGGTTCCGCATGCGACGCCCTGCGCTCCAACTTTATCCCTGCGGCTGCGCGAAGGCCCAAAGCTTTGAGAGCACGAACGTCCCCACGGCAACCCCCAAAATCACCGCGGCAAGTGCGGGAAGGTAGTAGCGGTCCCCAACAAGGCGCAGAAGTTCGGCATAAGCAACTTGATTGAGAACGAAGCCGGCGACGGCAACGATGAAAAAGCGCATGCGAGCCGCGGCAAAACGTTCCGGCGATAGAGGGAAAGTCCAGCGGGCATGGCCGGCAAAGCTGACAAAAAATGCAATGCAAAAGCCTATGACGTTTGCGGCCAATGGATGCAGCCCCAACAGCTCCACGACGAAGGCTACAACCGTGAGGTGAACAAGCGCGGCTGTCGAGCCAACAGCGACGTAAATCGCAATTTGCTGCATTACGGCAGGGTCGGCATGTCATGCACCCGATCTTGCGCAGTCTGCTCAGTTTCAAAGAGGGGCGTAGGGGGTCGCATGGCTGGCTTGGAACGGCTGTCTTCGGCGATGATATAAATCGGACGCTGTTTCGCCTCTTCGAAAGTCCGGCCGAGATATTCAGCGATAACGCCCAAGGCCAGAAGTTGGACTCCCGACAGAAACATCATGCCGACCGAGAGCGTCGCCCAGCCAGGGACATGCTCGTTCTTCATTAGATGCTCGAAGAGGAGGTAAAGGCCGTAAATCGTTGAGGAGATTGAAATGATGAGGCCCGCGGCGGACACCGCCCGCAAGGGGACAACGGTAAAGGAGGTTAGCCCTGTGAAGGCCAGGCCAAACAAATGGCCCCAGGTGAATTTTGTGTGTCCGGCGATACGCGCTTCCGCCTGGAAGGGAACCAGCGCGGTTTTGAAGCCAATCCAGGCGTAGAGGCCTTTCATCAGACGGTTTCGCTCCGGAAGCGCATTGATGGCGTCAACAGCCTTCCGGTCAAGCAGCCGAAAATCGCCGGCATCGGGCGGAATGACAACCGGGCTGCCAGCTTCAAGTAGATGATAATAGGACCGCTTGAAGAGCCGTTTGAGCCAAGTTTCCGCTCGTGCTTCCTGAACGGCAGCGACGACCTCATAGCCTTGGCACCATTTGTCCAAGAGCGCCGGAATCATGGATGGAGGATGCTGGCCATCGGAATCCATGAGAATGACCGCGTCGCCGGTGGCGGCCTTCAACCCGGCGGTAAGAGCGGCCTCTTTCCCGAAATTGCGCGAGAAGCGCAGATATCGAAGGGATGGCTGCCGGGAACACAGGTCCATCGTGATCGCTCTCGTGGCGTCGGTACTGCCGTCGTCCACCACGATTACTTCGTAGTTAAAGCCTGTTTGTCCGAGAACATGGAAGACCGAGGAGATCACGCAAGGCAGGCCCTCGCATTCATCGTAGCAGGGCAAAACGATCGAGATCAAAGTTCGGCGGTTTGTTTCCATGCTTATAATTCTGGCCACTCTTGAACTTTTTTGAAGCACGTCTTTCGCCTAAGCCGTGCGCGCGGGCCGTGCCGGAGATATCTGCCCGCGCTTCCGCCGCGAACGTCTCTCAATCTGTAAGCTTAATCGCTGTTAGATTGATCGTCAGCTTGACGTTCTTATCTACCGCAAGCCCGGCTACGGATTCAGGGCCTACACCGAAGTCGAGCCGGTTAATCACCGTCTCGGCTTTTACTGTCGCAATGCCTGACTTCGTATCAATGGAAAAAGGCAAACTCATGGGCTTGGTAATGCCTTTCAGCGTCAAGCGCCCGTTCAGGACATATTTTCCATCCCCGTCAAGCTTCGCGCTGCGCGCCACAAACTGGGCCGTGGGGTATTTCGCGGGGTCGAAAAAATCTGCCGATTGCAGCGTCTGATCGACGTCCTTGGTTCCGGTGCTTACGCTATGCATGTCGAGAAGCACATTCACCACGGTCTGCTCCGGGACATCGGGGTCGAATTCGATTTCAGCCCTGTAGCGATTGAAAGTGCCGTTAGCGGTATATCCGCTTCCGCTCGCCTCGAAACCAATCTGACTCTTCTGTGGGTTTACGGTCCACTCCAGAGCCTGAGCGGGGCTGGACCCGACCATCCAAAAGCCTAGGGCGACCGGGAGAATCATAATCGCCACAGGCGTTTTGCTCGCGCCAAACCTCGGAAGCATACGCGCCAAGATTCCATCCTTCAGCAAGAAAGCATGGCGAAGTGCAGCCGCGACGTGGATCGCGATGAAAAGTAGAAGCGCATAGCCGAGGAACTCATGCGCTTCGCCAAACAGATGCGCGTATGCCTTTTTATCTTCTGCAGAGAGACTATGCAGCCATGGAAGCATTGGGAAGGGGTATGTCTGGAACAAAACCGAAGGCTTATCCGACGCCGAGATCATGCTCCAGCCTGCCAGCGTTACCAGAAAGATCACGGCGTAGAGCGCGAAATGCCCAAGGTGGGCTGCAATCCGCTCCAGTTTCGGCATCGAAGAGGGTAGCGTGGGCGAAGGGTACAAAAGCCGCCACAGCAGCCGCAGCGCCATCAAGGCGAGCACAGTGATGCCGATCGACTTATGCCAATTGAACGCCTGAAACTTCTGCAGGCCCGACAAGCTGTCCATGAACCAGCCCAGAGGGAACTGGATGAAGATCAATAGGGCGATCAGCCAATGCAAGGACTTTGCAACGGCAGTGTAATCGTCTCTCTCCACAAATACGCTCCTTACCACTTGCCTGTGTTCGGCATCGAGACCCATGGCTCCGCCGGTACGAGAGCTTGCCCCTTCTGCAGAAGCTCGAAAGAGATGTTGTCTGGGGAGCGTACGAACGCCATCCGGCCATCCCGCGGGGGCCTGTTGATCGTCACCCCATGATTCATGAGGCGCTGGCAGGTGTCATAGATATTATCGACCTCGTAGGCAAGGTGACCGAAATTGCGCCCCTCGCCATAGACTTCGGGGTCCCAATTATAGGTAAGCTCGATCTGAGCGGATTCGTCGCCAGGCGCCGCCAGAAAAACAAGCGTGTAACGCCCCTCGGGGCGGTCGACCCTGCGAAGTTCTTTCAGGCCAAGTTTGTTCACATAGAAGTCGAGAGAGCGGTCGAGGTCGGTAACGCGGACCATGGTGTGAAGATACTTCATGAGACGCCTCCAAGTTTTGCGGACATTAGCCACGGATAACAATGTGGTGCAACCGCATCCCCAATCTGGGCCGTGTGAAGGTTCGTCACATGACGGTGATCAATTTGATTCTGGAGATGTGGATAGTGCGGACGAGGCTCGCAGCCTGATTCGCGCTCAGGCGCTAACTGCCGCTGATTCGCGAGTTTTTTGCTAATCAAGGGCACCACGGCCGCCTGAACGCGCGTGTTCAAAACGGGAATGCAACCGTCTGGAGAACGCGATTCGCTCTTCCAATGCGTCACAATTCCGTCAAGTTTTACTCAAAATTCAAGGGCTTGCGTAATCCCGGCCTGAGCGGCGGCTAAGGCATGGGTGAAGAGGGGCGTCAGCGGGACTCTGGGGAAAAGTTAATTTTTCCTAGCCAGGACTCGCGCTGGTGTTATGTTTCAGAAACGAGTTGGTGTGCGGCGGAGTCTTGGGCGGGACTCTGGCGGATGCCAAATTTTCAGTGAAGCGGGGGACTAAAAAAATGGGGGACGAACTACCTCCCACGGTATCGTCGTTTAACGACATCGCAGAGCAACCTGGCATCGACGTCTTTGTTATCGCAGGCCACATCAAGTGGTTCGATGTGTCGAAGGGATTCGGCTTCATCGTTCCGGATGGTGGACTGCCTGATATTCTGATCCACGTAACTGTCTTGCGGCGGGACGGCTATCAGACAGCTTATGAAGGCGCTCGCATTGTTTGTGAGGTTCTCAGGCGAGACAGAGGGCTGCAAGCTTTCCGTGTCATTGAGATGGATGAGAGTACGGCAATTCATCCGTCTCAACTGCCGCAGCGAACGCATGTCCATGTCGTGCCTGAGAGCGACTGGCAACGAGCCATGGTGAAATGGTTCAATCGCCTTAAGGGCTTCGGGTTCTTAACCCGCGGCACGGGGACCGAAGACATCTTCGTGCACATGGAGACATTGCGCCGTTTTGGCTTCGCGGAACTTAGGCCTGGACAAATCGTGCAGGTGCGATATGGCAAGGGCGAAAAAGGCCTCATGGCCGCCGAGCTTCGTCCGGATGGCATGTCGGGCTACCCCTCGTCCCACTGAAAGGGATAGGCCAATGCGCCTCGGCCAGATAGGTGTAAAGAGGGCCGCAATTGCGGCCCTTTTGCTTTCGAGCTTTGTTAGTCTCAATCCTTCTCATGGAGAAGATACTTTTAGGCGCGCTCTCCTGAAGATTCAGACAAAAAGCGGTCCGGTGTCATTGGACGTCGAAGTTGCCGACACCGAGCCTAAGCGCGAGCACGGCCTGATGTTCAGGACCGAGCTGCCCGGCAATCAGGGTATGATCTTTCTGTTCGATGAGGAGCAGCCGATCACCATGTGGATGAAGAATACTTACATCCCGCTCGACATGATATTCATCGGCAGCGATTGGCGTATTGTCCACATTGCGGAGGATACGGAGCCTCTTTCCACCGACCATATCCGCTCTGTTCGGCCGGCTTCGCGCGTGCTCGAGATCGCTGGGGGCCAGGCGAAAAAGCTTGGGCTTGAGCCCGGGGACATGGTTTCACTTCAGCAATAAAACGGGGCACACTCGGGCGTAGCGAAGATCACGCCTAATGCCGCTCTTGCGGCGCAGGAGGAGCCCATGCCATGATCCGTCTTGGCAGGAGGCTCCGATGCTGCCCTTCGGCACGACCTACGAAGAGATCAGAGACCGCTTTGTCTGGCAGATCCCCGAGCACTACAATATCGGAACCGATGTCTGCGATAAGTGGGCGGGCAAAGACCCGAACCGGCCAGCGCTGATTTACGTTTCAGAAGGCGGGACGGAGACCGTCACATTTGGCGCTTTGCGTGATTACTCGAACGCCGCGGCTAATCTCTTCGAAAGCCTTAGCCTTGGGCGAGGCGACCGGCTTGGCATTCTCCTTCCCCAGTCGGTCGAAACCGCTATTG
>JBAUNL010000405.1:0-17475 GCA_049579205.1 Rhodomicrobium sp.
GTCCGTAACCGACCAGATTGCACCATGTGAGATGACAGCGGCGAGACGATGTTCATAGCAGCCCGCCCTAGCTGCGTAGTAGCCGCCCAGGCTCGAACCGCAAATTGCGATCCTGGTTGGGTCGACATCTGTGCGCCGGATGAGCCAGTCGATGCATTTCCCGGCCGGATACTCCGTGTCAGGCCTGTTCGTGATTTTATGCCGGCGCAAAGTCCCGCCTTGTCCGGGCATGTCGACCATCAGGACGGAAATGCCGCGCTGCAAGCAGCCATGCGCCTGCATGAACCACATCTCGTCCTTGATCGAGTCAAGGCCGCCCATGCAAATGAGGACAGGGAGCCTTTCGGCTGGAAAGGGCGCACGAACAAAATAGCCGCATAAAGATATGCCATTCTCATAGGGAATCTCGACGGCCTCGCCTGGAGGGTTGAGATAACCAATGAATTTGCGGCTGCAGGCTTCCATGCGTTCGAAGGTGGGCAGTCGCCGCGGGTCATCCGGATCAAGATGGAATTCGGCCTGGCGGTAATAATCGGCCGCTCGCAAGAAGCAGTTCATTGCGGTTCGTATATGACCGGACTTTTCTTCGGATAGGCCGCGCTCGCAATTCAAATCGGCGATGCGTTTCCACTCCGCGTGCCAGCTTTCAAGGTCGCCTGGAACCATGCGCGAAGCTGCCATGAGCACTTCGCTCACTGAGCCGCCGCCCTCCTGGGTTTCACCGAGCCCGCGCCGGAATTGATAGAACAGCCAAGGGTGCTCGGGCCACTGGTGCCAGCCCATGGGTTCATAATGCGGGCCGCGGCCGGCCGTGATTTGCTCTATCGCATTATCGCCTTCGAGTGGGACAGGCATCGGCGGGCACTCCAAAACTCGGTCGAGGCCGAGCTCAAAAGTCACCGACAGAAAAATGGTTGTCAATTCCAAATGAATATGACGGCGATGGCCCCTGAGCGTAGGCGATGCCCCGCCCGGAGACTTTATTGCCGGTCTGATCGCGGCGGGGCGCGGAGCGCGATTGCCATCCTGACTTTTCTGCAGCCGCCTTAATCACAGCGGCGTCGCGAGCGTCCTTGACATGGCGCAGCCGGAACTCAACCGGATCCAATTTAAGGGCGGCAGCAACCTCGTCTATGAAGGACTCGCTTGCAAATGACATCGGCGCTCTATGCCAAAAATTGTGCCCAAGGATCGGCCGCTCTAAGAACGCCACACAATTCGTTTTAAACTTGAATGTGAACACTTCCCTCCGTTAGAGGGGTGGCTCGGCGTTGAGGGTCTTTTCCGCTCCCTTAGCCGGTTGGCGTTCAACGCAGCGAGAGGGACGTCCAGATGCGTTTGTTCATCTTTATTGCCGGTCTATTTGCAGCGTTGACGTTTTCCGCTCTTGCCCAAATCACCCTTCCGCCTGCGAGGCAGCCCAACAGCATCGTGACGGTGCTTTCAGACGAGCTCTCTGAGCCGGCGAGTCCAGCCTCCAAGATCTTGAGCGAGCTTTCCGTAACTCTCGACAAGGAAGGCGAAGTTCGACTCCTATCCGCGAGCGGTTATGGCGGCCCAGCCAACGCGCGCGATTTGCTGCAACTTCGCGGCGCGGACCTCGCGATCATCAACAACGACGTTCTTGCCCATTTGGATCTTGCCAATGCGCTGCCGGAAGCCCGCAGGAAGATCCGGCTGGTTGCACCCTTGCTCCAGCAATCCGTGCTTTTGTTCGCGAAGAAAGATTTTAAGTCCATTGCCGAATTGCGCGGCCGGAAAATTGCGGTTCCAGCGGACAGACCATCTCGCGGCGTGACTGCCAAGACCATCTTTGGGCTGATGAAAATCGAGGCGAAGTTCGTTGAGCTGACTGTCAAAGATCTCGCCCGGCGATCAAATGAGCTTGACGCTCTTGTCATTTATGAGCAGGACCTGCCCGGCCTCCAGTCCTGGGGGATCACGCCTGCCACGCACCAAATTTTGCCGATCCCAGCGGTAGGCCCGCTAGCCGCCGTCTACATTCCGAAGAAGTCCACCAACTTGGTATCCGGGTTCGGCCCTCCCGGCTCTTTCGAAACGGTTCAAGTCGAGACCCTGCTCGCTGCCTTCGACTGGAGTCCAAAGCAGGGCCGTTATGCCGATGTCGCTAGTTTTGTGAGCAAATTCTTTGCGCTTTTGCCGCAGTTCCGCGCGAACTTCCCACGGTCCCCATTTAGCAAAATCGATGTCAAATTGAATGCCCCCGGGTGGAAGCGTTACGGACCCGCCGAGGCGCTCGCCGTGGCCGCGCCTGCACCAACAGTGAAAGACGTCATTAACATTGAGGAGGCACCGGCAGCGGACACTCTGAGGATAGTAGCTGTCGAACGGCCTCCTCTGACAAACAGCCACGGCAAGGACGGCGGCGTAGCCTTGAAGATCTTAACCGCTGCCATGGGCGGCGCCGGAATCCCGTTCTCCGTGCAATGGGTGCAAAGCGAAAGAGCCCTGCTGGATGCACTGGTGACAAACAAGACCGCCGATGCTGGAATATTCTGGGAGACGACGAATTGTGATGCTCCGAGCAATCAGTCCGAGATGCAGGCCGAGCTTTGTGACCACGCGGTGCAAACCGAGCCCGTCATGCAAGCAGTCGTCGCCGTTTTCACCCGCCTCGACATGCCGCTCGACCCTAAAGCTGCAGATGCGCCGCAAAGCCGAACGCTTTGCATCCCGCCGAGCCAGTCCCTTCCCGAAGACCTCATCGCGGAAATTCCGTGGCTCAAAGGCGCAAGTCTTAAAAAGCTCAGACCCAAGACTTTGATTGACTGTCTCGCAGCCCTTGATGCTCGTGAGGCAGACGCGGTGATTGCGGTTGAACCGGAAGCGCGGTTTACGATCGAAAGGCTGAAGCTAGCCGCCTCCTTCCAAGTCTCACAACGCCCCGGCCTGACAACCGGCCTCCATGCGGTTGTGGCGAAGGACAATCCGCGCCAAGCGCAGCTCGTTCAAAGTATCAACGCTGCTCTCGCAAAATTCCGTGCAAGCAACCAATATTCCGCCGTTATAGCCTCCCATCTGGCAGATCTTACCGGGTCCGCACCCAAGTAGCCCTAAGAGGTTGAACCTTCGCCAAGCCGCTGGAGCCCAATCTCCGCCAGTTGTCGCGTAATCAGTACCGCTTTAGCGAGACGGAACGCAGAAAACTGGGTGGCAATGCTTTGAATCTCGGAAAGCAGTGCCGTGCTATCTCCGAAATTGGAGGCAGCTTTCCGGCCCGCGAGAGCCACAAAAAACATCCCCACAAATTGCGTCTTCGCAACCGTTTCCAGGCGCGCCCGCAACTTTTGAAGATCGCCCGCGGCGGGAACCAAATCGCAATGTGTGA
The DNA here is from genome assembly GCA_049579205.1 of Rhodomicrobium sp. Taxonomy (GTDB): domain Bacteria; phylum Pseudomonadota; class Alphaproteobacteria; order Rhizobiales; family Rhodomicrobiaceae; genus Rhodomicrobium. Next base: position 3,350 of record JBAUNL010000405.1, read on the forward strand.
CGGCAAGCAAGCCGAGAGACCGTAATCTCTGTGGCAATGTCAGCCATGCCGAGCGTTCGGACTCCCGCCATGCCTGAGTAGCCACTGTCGTCCAGATTGCAGCATCCGCACCGTGCAAGCGCACGTCGGCTGGATTAACTGGGAGAAGGGGATTGGCGCTGCCGGGGAAGTCAATAATCTCGACCTGCCGCAAGACTTCGCTCGGCAGCCCAACTTCAAGGCGAAGGATCGTGCCTGGGGACACGTCACCCTCGGCTGAAAGGATAAACCGGCGCCCATCAGGGTAGAGTGCAACAGCCGATGGGGAGGGCGCATAACGAAGAAGCGTTGGCAGTCTCGTGTTGGCTGCAGGCAAAGCAGGCAGCGTCATTCCTCCGATGAGCAGATTCGCGAGCGTGGACTTCCCTGAATTCGACTCTCCCAGAATGGCAACGCGGAGCGGCCGGTTTACAGCCTTGGCAGTACGCTGTAGCGCACGGCAAGGGGCTTCTAAAGCGGGATAAGAAGAGCGCGCTCGCTGCAAGATATCCAGCGCCTGCTGAATACTCTGCATAAGCGCCTGCCTTTCCGCCCGATGTGCCATGTGTGCAGCTCTTACCGCTCTTTCACTCGCAGCACCATTCCTGTGAAGTGTGCAACATTAATGACCGATCCAGCCTTGGCGATTGTGTTCACTTTGCATCGATATCAAAAAAGAGATTTGCCGCCGGACCGGGAGCTAGCTATCACGATAGAAAGTGAATAGTTTCAATTTGTCTCGTTGTGTATGAGGCGGCGGCGATGAATGCGATGACAGAAACGCCCTCGGCTGCGCGTGCTTCCAGAAATGTCTAGTTTTTTCAAATTCTTGTCCTGGAAGCAGAAACCCGCGGCGCGGCCTGTCAGCCAGGAAGCCAAAAGCCCATTCGCGCTTCCCCTAGTGCCGAGCACGCTTCTTAGAGAAGTCCTTGGAGAAGGCGGCGGCTCCGATGCCGTTGGGGCCAACCTTCCCCGAAGGCCGGGTGGATCGCTTTTGTCTCAGCGTCTGAGCGTGGGGACCAGATTAGCAGATGCCAGCAAGAAGGCGATCGAGGCAGGTTCACTGCTCGCAGACTTGGCCGATCCACAGACCGCGCAGGTAATAAGGGCTCTTTTAGGGGAGCTCGAAAGCCGGGTTTGCTGTATCGCTTTTGCGGGGCAGATGAAGGCGGGAAAGAGTTCTTTGATCAACGTTCTCGTCGAAGAGCCAGGCCTGCTTCCTGCCGACATCAATCCGTGGACGACCGTAATCACGAGGCTTCATTTTGGAGTTCCGGGCAAGCCGCAATCCGGAGCGGCCTTCACTTTCTTCACGCGCGACGAATGGCGCAGGCTCTCCCTCGGCGGCCGAACACGCGAGCTCACCGAGCGCTTGTTTCCTGAGTTCGACTGGAGCGCTCTCAACGAGCAGGTTGACGCAATGCAAGAGCGGGCGCTGCGGAAGCTTGGAACGCGCTTCGAGGACTTGCTTGGCACGGAGCATAGCTTTGAGCAAATTACGCCCGGTCTTCTGAACCGGTATGTGGGTGCCGGTCACCCCGGCATGGAAGACACAGCTTCCGGTAGTGAAGGTGAGTTTTCCGATATCACCCGCAGTGCCGACGTCTTTCTCGACCTCGGCGCATTCAGCTTTCCCACTACGGTAATTGATACGCCGGGGGTCAACGACCCTTTTCTCGTTCGGGACGAGATTACGAGACAAAATCTCGGAGGTGCGGATATTTGTGTGGTCGTGCTTACTGCGCGGCAGCCTTTGTCGGTCTCCGATTTCAGCCTTCTGCGCATGCTCCGTGGGCTGAAAAAGGACCGCCTGATCATCTTCGTCAACAAGATCGACGAGATCGATGGCGGCGAGGAGGTCTTGCGCGAGATCTTCCGAAACGTGGCTGCCATTCTGAAGCGCGAATTTCCTCAGGCTGACTTTCCGATAGTGTTTGGCAGTGCGGTCTTGGCACAAAAGGCGCTGGCGGGTGGTAACGAAGAGAAGAAGCCAGTGGCTGAGGCCGAAGGCTTCGGCGAGGAGGCGCTTGTGTGGCCTCCGCATGACGAGATCAAAGAGGCGATCACAACAGACGCCATGTTTCAAAAATCTGGCCTCGCAGCCTTGGCGGTTGCGATATCCGAATTGATGCGCACAGGCCCGATCGCCGATTCTTTGCGTGAGACCGCAACGCTGCTGATAGCCGTCTGCTCCAATATGGCGTCATGGTTCGAGACTGAACTTCAGATGCTGTCGAGGCTTTCAGAAGACCACGAATCCGGGCAAGCCGGCCTGCAATCCCTGACGGCTATGACGCAGCGGCTCGCCGCAGAATTTGACGTATTCGCTGAAAAATTGGGTTCGTTTTGCAAAAACAAGGTGCAGGAGCTGCGCCAGGAACTCAAGACATGCCTAGACGCGTCCCTTGCGGAAACGGTGGCTGGCCACCAGCCTGAGGATCTGGGAAGGCAGGCCGGTCAAATAGATACTATGCTTCGCGTGAAGCTTGAGTCTGTCTACGAAACCGCTCTGAAGGAGGCGGCCGCCGAAATCTCCAGCGAGCGCGAGAAGTTCCAGACCGAACTTAAAAAGCTTTTTGATGTCGCGGGACTCCAAGGGAAATCTGCGATTTTTCCCGCTGAGCCAGTGGGGGCAATACCGTCGCCTTCCGCTTTGAGCGAGCCGGCTGCGCTAGGAGTGAGCTTGAATGGCTTTGCCACGAAGCAAGGAGATCCGGCTGAAAGTGCGGGTCTCGAAGCCGCCATTGCCGCTGACTTCGAACCGATTGTCGAGCGGCTCGCAGACGAGGCTGCCACCGTGTTGCGGGAAAGATCATCCCGGCTGGAAGAGCAAGCGAGAGCGCTGACTCTTGCGCCCATCGGGGATGCTGCCGGACGTGTTTCTCAAGCCTTGGAGCTGGCTCGAGGCTCTTCGGCAAGTGGGCAGTCATCCTCTGCCTTTGCGCAACAAACTATCCAAGTACTTCGCGAAAAACTGTCCGGCCTCGAACGCGCGTGCGCGGCAGCAGAATCGGTCCTGACAGGCATCAACAATGGTGCTGACTAGCATCAAACAAGCGAATGCCTCGGGTGCCATGTAACCGAAAGGATACCGCAAAAAAGAATTTCGTCGTTTTCTTCATTCTAATTGTCGCATCATCCGTATCGGGGCTAAACAGGAGCAGGGCTGGGAGGAGACAAGACGCGATGCGCACAGGGTGGGTTGGCTGCGGCAGGCGTTGGCTTTTTGCGATGGTGGCGTTGTTTGCGTGCGCTTTGGGAGCTGGCTTCGAAGCCGAGGCACAAACCTGCGGCACTGACTACACCATCAAAGAGGGCGAGTCTCTCGCCGACATTGCGTCGAGGGTCTACGGCAGCTCTTCCCAGTGGACATTGATCTTCTACGCGAACCAGGACCGCATGGGGGCGAACGCCTCAATGCTTGTGCCCGGTCTCAGCATTCGCATTCCGTGCATTGGCGGCCAGCAGGCCCCCGTCGCAGCAGCCCCTTCTGCTCCAGCAGCTTCGCAGCCTTCGGCTCCTACAGGCGATGAGATCGAGCTCTCTTCCGTCGTCAAGCGGATCGAGTTTTTGACGGCTGACGGCTTTACGCCTTTCACTGATCGATCGCTGCCAAACGGCGGCATGATTACTCAGATCGTCAGCAGCTCAATGGATATTATCAAGGAACGCTCGGGGGGAGCATTCAGCTATAACGTCTCCTGGGTCAACGATTGGGCCGCCCATCTCAACCCTCTCCTTATTACAAGAGCATTCGACGTTGGTTTTCCATGGCTCAAACCCGATTGCAGTCATGCCGCCGATCTCTCCCAGGACGCCAAATACCGCTGTCAGAAATTTTTCTTTTCCGATCCGCTCTACGAGGTTTTCACAGTTCTCTTCGTAAAATCCCATTCACCGATCACCTTCGCAAAGGACGAGGAAATTCTTGGCAAGACGCTTTGCCAGCCAGCGGGCCAATCCACTTACGAGCTCGATAAGGGCGGACGTAATTGGGTCAAAGATAACAAGGTCATTCTATTGAGGCCGCAGAACATTGAGGAATGTTTCAGGCTCTTGGATAGTGGTTCTGTCAACGCTGTGGTTGCTCCCGACTTGACCGGAAAATCCGTGACCACAGCACTTGGATTAACCGACAAAGTGAAAGCACTGCCCCGTCCCGTCGCGATTGGCACGTTGCACCTTATTGTGCCCAAGACACATCCGCACGCAAGCACGGTACTGTACTACATCAACACGGCACTTTCTAAGCTTAGGGAGAGTGGAGAATATGACAAAATTGTCGATAGCCACCTCTCTCGTTTCTGGAGCGCGAACGAGCGTAGATAGAACTTAGATGCCTGGCTGCAATCAATAGAAAAGAAGATCAGATCTGGAGGCTAGTATGCAGTTCCGTCTGCTGGCGCTTATTTCACTGTTAGCGTGCCAGTTCCTTGCGAAACCGGCATCAGCAGAGGCTTTACTGCTTAGAATTTCGCTGCAGCAACCAATAAGCAATCCCATCGGACAGAACCTGACCGAATTCAAACACTTCGTCGAAGAGAAGACTCATGGTGCTGTAAAGGTCGATATTTACGACAAGGCTCAATTCTACCTCGACTATCAGGTTCCCGAAGCGGTTTCGAGCGGCGCAATCGAAATGGGCGTCGCTCCTCTTGCTCAATATGCCGAGGATGTTCCTGCCGCCGGCCTCTTCATGCAGCCATTCCTGTTTAATTTCGGCGCTATTGTCCGCGCGGCTGCTGCACGTAGAGGCGAGATCCGTTCCGCCATCGATGCCGAGATCGAGAAAAAGTCCAGGGTGCGCGTGCTTTGGTGGCAGCCCTACGGGCCCAACGTCATTCTCGGCAAGGGGAGTCTCGCCAACCCTCAGGCAATTGCCAAACATAATGTCCGCGTCTTCGACGATGTGTCCGCCGAGTTCATCAGGCTCTGCGGAGGTAATCCGGAAATCATATCGGACGCGAAGCAATCAGAAGCGTTCGACATGAACATTATTGATTCCAGCGTCGCCAGCATCGCCAGCGTCAAAGATGAGGAACTTTGGCGGAAAATTGATACAATTACGAACATCCGGCATTCGGAAAACCTGTTCCTGGTTGTGATCAACCAGAAGTCGTTCGAGTCGCTTTCAGTCGAGCAACAAAGAATCGTTATGGAGGCTGCTGAAAAGGCAGAAAAAGATATCTGGAGCAAGTTCCACGAGATTGAGACTGAACCCTATCAGTTCGCGGCTTCAAAGGGCATAAAAATACAGGAACTTGTCCCCGACGACACTGTCGCCTGGCGCATATGCAGCTCTAATATTCTGGAATCGTACATGGAACGAGCCGGGGGGCTTGGTGCAAGACTGTTCGCCGCTTATGGCAGGTTGAGAGCCGATCCCTGCTGCAGCGTGCAAGCGAGTGTGGCAGGCTGGAGGTGAGAGAGCGGCCGGCACTTTACCTCAAACTCGCATCAACCGGTTAGGTTTGCGCTAGGGGCACAGACAATCTGTCCCGCGTCGGGTCCTGATGCATCAAGACACTGTGCATTTTGCGTCTGGATTTACGTTCACCGTGTTTAGATTGTCTTCAACCATCTGTTTAGTTTTTTTTCGCCCTACGCTTGCAAGAGCGGCCTCAACACCTATACCAACAGTAGGGGTTCGATGCCATCGCGCCTGCAGCATATTTAGCAAGAGGTTGCGGCTAAAGCTATTCTAGCCCGCGCCCTACCTGCCCACGAGTTTCCTTCAGACAGAGCGAGCAGTACGAGCCAACGAGACAGCCAAACCCGTACAAAATGGGAGGTTAGAGAAAGTGTGGATAATAATTGCGTTGGCGATTGGCTTTGCCATTGGCTACGGGACGAGCCATGAAGGCGTCGGTATTGATTTCCTGAATCATGCCTCAGAGGCCGCTCATCAAACCTATAACAACTTTGTGAAACCGAATGTACCGCCGGACGCGAGCCACCAAGCTCCGCCTCGTTAGCGCTGTTTGCCATTGTTTTTTCCCGTGTGTTTCGACAATGCGCGGGGATCACGGCAAATGGGCCAGGACTCCTTTCGATAGTATGATCGCCAACCGCTATCCATCCCCGTTTGCACCGGGACAAGCTTTTTGCGGATCGTGCTTCAGATGTAGTGCGCCTCAAGAAGGGCCGCCGCCTTTTGCGAGAGTTCCTGCACATTTCCCTGCGCAACAATCTCTCCACTTTGCATAAGCAGGAAGCGATCCACTACCTTTGCCGCGAGGGTTAGGTTTTGTTCCACCAGGATCATGGAGAGACCGCTGGCCTTCAGGCGGGCAAGCATGTTTTCAATCTCCTGGACGAGCTTCGGTGAAAGCCCCGCGGACGGCTCGTCAAGGAGAAGAAGCTTCGGCTCCGTCATCAGCGCGCGGGCTATCGCAAGCATCTGCTGTTCGCCCCCTGAAAGCGTGCTGGCGGTTTGTTTCTGCCTTTCCGCCAGCCTTGGGAAATACTCGAAAACGCGATCGAAGTTTCGTTTGGCCTCAGCGGAGCCGCGGACAAATGCCCCCAGCTTCAGATTGTCGGAAACGCTTAAATTCGTGAACAGATCCCGGGCCTGTGAGACCTGCACGAGGCCCATGCGCGTTATTTCATGTGCCGGCCTGCCGCTTATTCGCTCTCCCAAGAAGCGGATGGTCCCGGATTCGGGGCGCAGGAAACCGGAAATCGTGTCGAGTAGCGTCGATTTTCCGGCGCCATTTGCGCCTAGCACACCGAGTGTGCAGTTCGCGGGGATTTGAAATTTCAGATTTCGCAAGGCGAGGATTCGTCCCTCCCGGCGAACGGAAACATTTTCGGCTTCAAGCATCGGATCAGGCATGGCCTAGATAAATATCCCGGACACGTTCGATGTTGTGCAACTCATCGGGTCTGCATTCGGCAAGTTTCTCGCCGTAGCTCATGAATATGACCCGGTCCGAAACAGCCCTGACGACATCGAGCACGTGTTCCACAAGCAGAATTCCTACTTTCTCGATGGCAAATTGCTTCAGCACCGTGCAAAGGTTCGTCCGCTCAGTCTCGAACAGACCCACCGCCGGCTCATCCAGGAGCAGCAGCTTTGCCCCCGACACTAAAGCACGCGAAATTTCAACCAAACGCTGTTGGCCGCCAGGCAGAAGATCCGTTCGCGTATCGGCAAGCTTCTCAAGCTTCATCGTCCGCAGCATTGATAAGGATGCTGCCAATGCGCTTGACTCTTCTTTCCGGGATTTCTCACCGCCAAATATTACCGATGGGATTCCGGCCTGCATTTCAGTTGTCCTGCCAAGCATGACGTTCTCGAGCACGGTCAGGTCCGGTATCAAGCCTCCGTGCTGAAAGGTTCTTCCAATCCCCAATGCTGCGATTTTGTGCGGCGGCAGGCCCAGGATTTCTTTCCCATCAAATCGGATCGAGCCGGATTGAACGGACGTGAAGCCGTCAATTGCGTTGAAGACCGACGTTTTTCCCGCGCCGTTCGGCCCTACGATTGCGCAGATCTCTCCTGGCTTGACCGTAAACGAAAGCTCCTTTACCGCGACGAGGCCACCATACCGGACAGTGACGCGATCTACCTCAAGCATTTGAGCTTGCCCGATAGAGCTGTTCCCTCAATGCCGGGATGCGCTCGGCGATAAGACCGCTGATGCCTTTGGGCATAAGGAATAGAACAAATATCAGCAGTAGGCTGTACAGGATCTCTTCAAGACCAGTGAAATTCCTTAAGAGCTCGGGGAGAGACGTCAGAACAAGGGCACCGAGAATGGAACCTGTGATGCTTCCCAGGCCGCCAACCATCACACTCACAAAGTGAGTGAGCATTTGGTCGAGACCGAAACTATCCGGAGTCACTCGGCCAACTAATATTGCGTAAAGCGCACCCGCGACGCCTACGATAAAACCACTCCAAACGAAGGCAATAACTTTTGTCCGAACAACGGGGACCCCCGCTGCGGCCGCGGCCTTTTCGTTATTACGAATGGCGACAATAGAACGGCCGAAGTGAGATCTGATAAGACGGGACGTCGCCCAAATCACGGCGACCGCTATCGCCATAAAAACGAAGTATTTTTTGCGTTCGCTGTCCACAACGAGCCCGGCAATTCTGGCCTCCGGGACATTGAACCCGCTTGATCCGAAGGTGACTTCGCCACCGTGAATGTAAAGCCAGCGCATGAACTCAATGAACGCGAAGGTCGTCACGATCAAGTAATAGCCCGAGAGGCGCAGAGCGACCAACCCTACTACGCCGCCCGCAGCTGCGCCTGCTAAAGATGCAAGGCACAATGCGACCGGAAATGGAACATTAAAGTGAACCATTACCAGACCCGCCGCGTACGCGCCGATCCCAAAGAATGCTGCATTTGCGAACGCAAGCTGTCCGAGATAACCAATAACAATGTTGAAACCCAAAGCTACGAGACAGTAGATTACAATCGTGTTGAGGATGTATTGGACGTAATCGTTGACATAGAAGGGAAGAGCGCCGGCAAGGCCTCCTAGCAGAAACATCAAGCTAAAGCGTACGATATTTCCAAGCAGAGTGCGGGCGCGTAAATCTGGAGCTTTTATTGCTGTATCAGACACTGCTGGGCTTCCACTCACCAAAGAGACCTCCGGGTCTGATCAGCAGCACGGCGATGATGACGACGAAGGCCGCGATATCGGCGGTCGAACTTGCGACATAACCGCTAGCAAGATTCTCAAGGATCCCAAGCGCAAAACCGCCGGCGACTGCTCCGCTGAGCGAGCCAAATCCCCCGAGCGTCATCGCGGCGAGGCCCTTGATCAAAATTTTGCCGCCCATCTCGGGGTACAAAAGGCTGATCGGCGCAATCAATATCCCAGCAAGTGCCCCCATCAGTGCGGTTACGCCCCACATGATGCTTTGAAGCCGCGGCACGTCGATGCCCACCAGCGCCGCCCCACGAGGCGTTTGCGAAGCCGCTTGCATCACCTTGCCGAAGCGCGTGAACTCGAAGAAGAAGAAGAAGACTATAACCGTGAGTATCGAAGCAGCGACGACAAGAAGGTCTTGAGGTAACACTATGACGTTGTGAAATTCTATTGGTTCTCCGTCGATCAGATCCGGCATACGGATGAAATCGCGCCCGAAAAAGAAGCGTGCGATCCCTTTGATCAGGAAGGACACGGCAACGATCATCAAGGTCAACGTCAGATGAGGGGCAGCTCCGAGCGGACGCACGAAGAAGCGTTCGACAATGATTCCGATCAAGAACAAAGCGCCAAATGCGAGAAAAATTGACACGAAATAGGGAAGGCCAAAGCTGTCGTTTGCAATGTAGGTGAGATAAGCCGCACCCATCGCGAACTCGCCGTAACTGAAATTTATTAGCGTCGTTGCCCGGAGCAGGATGGTCATTCCGAGCGCCATGAGTGCATAAATACTTCCATTTGCAACACCACTCGCGATGAGCTGCAAAAACATCCTCTCGACTTCTCCTTATTGAGGCCAAAGAGCGTTAGATTCCCAAATATAGTTCGGGTGTGTCAGTTATGATTCTTCGAATTACGCTTGGTAAAAGGTAAATCAAATAATGTAACTACTATCGAATCCTGCCCCGATAATTACGCTCGCAGTCGCAAATAACTCGTTACAATAAGTATGCCACAAGTTCGCATACAGACAAGCTAAAATTTCTATTATAGAGCAAAGGTCTTCGGCAACTGTATTGAAAAACAAAGCGATTTAATTTGCGGACGTCACTCAAATTCCAGCTCACGGAGCCGTGAACACGCCGATCACGCAAGCTCGCTTCGCGACAGTCTCTCAGATCCCCGATGTGTGAGAACGGCTGGGCGTCAATCGACACCCGTACGGCAGCCGCGAGGAGGCAGTCGCCGCGATTACCTTAGGCTTGCATTGATCTGCGCTAGAGCTGCCGAACCTGGGCATAGTTCGGCCTCGCCGAGGGCGTTAAGCGGAACTTCGGTGATGTGCTGATGCTCATGCAAGTCTTCGGCTTCCTTGTCGAGGAAAAGCAAGCCCGTAACGATCTCTCCGGCGGCGCCGCGCTCTTGCACATAGCGCATGGCGGAAAGCCGGTCATGGGGATTGTAATCCACCGCAATCTTGCGCAGCACAAGGGTAGACCCGTCGTGCTGCTGCACTGTCTCAACCGTACCGGGCTCGTAGTTGACCAGGATCGGGGCCCGGCTTGGCATGAAGTCGAGCTTGTTGACTGCCTCGTTGTGTTCGCGCACGTAATCAAAGCTTTTGGTGGACCCGGCGTGGTTATTGAAGGCGACGCAAGGGGAAATGCAGTCGATGAAGGCAGCGCCCTGATGTTCGATTGCGGCCTTGATCAGCGGCACGAGTTGTGTCTTGTCGCCTGAGAAGCTGCGTCCCACGAAAGTCGCGCCGAGCTGGAGCGCCATCGGCACGAGATCGATGGAATTGTCGGTGTTGACCACTCCCCGCTTGCTTTTGGAGCCGCGATCGGCAGTCGCCGAAAACTGCCCCTTGGTCAGACCATAAACGCCGTTATTTTCGACGATATAGACCATGTTTACGCCACGCCTCAGCGCATGCGCGAACTGCCCCAGCCCAATCGAAGCTGAGTCCCCATCTCCGGAAACGCCGAGGTAGATGAGCTCGCGATTTGCGAGATTGGCGCCGGTAAGGACGGACGGCATCCTGCCATGTACGCTGTTGAAGCCGTGCGAGTTGCCAAGAAAGTAGGTCGGTGTCTTGGAAGAGCAGCCGATCCCCGAAAGTTTGGCCACGCGATGAGGCGGCAGATCAAGCTCGAAACACGCCTGAATGATCGCCGCGCTGATCGAGTCATGACCACAGCCGGCGCAAAGGGTTGAAATAGACCCTTCGTAATCGCGGTGGGTCAGGCCAAGGGCGTTTGCCGGAAGGCCTGGATGATGGAATTTTGGTTTAGGAAGATATGTCATGTTTCTGTCTCGTCCGGGAATTCTTCAACGCGCAGCATTCGGCTATTACGAACCGACCCTCCGCAATGGCGTAACCTTCGACGCATTGAGATGCGCGGAAATCGCATTCGTGATGAAGCGCGCATTAATCGGCGACCCGTCGTAATGCAGCACGGGAACGAGCTTGGCCGGGTCGAGTTCGCATTCATTGACGATCAAGCTGCGGAGCTGTGCGTCCCGGTTCTGCTCGACGATGAAGACGAGTTCGTGCGCCGAGACGAATTCAACGATGTCGTCGCTGAAGGGAAAAGCGCGCACGCGCAGCATGTCGAGACTATTTCCGTGGGCGGCCAAAGCTTCGATGGCTTCCTCCATGGCGGGGCTTGTCGAGCCGTAATAGATGATGCCATGGCGCGCGGGCTGCCCAGCATATTGCCACACCGGCCTCGGCAGCAGCGTTTTCGCGGTTTCGAACTTCCGCAATAGCCTTTCCATGTTGTCCATATAGGCCGCGCCATCCTCGGTGTAGCGCGCGTATCGGTCGCGTGTGGTGCCGCGGGTGAAGAAGGACCCTCTTGTGGGATGTGTTCCCGGATATGTCCGGTAGGGTATCCCGTCGCCGTCAATATCGAGATAGCGGCCAAAGTCCTTACCGGATTCGAGGTCTGCCGCGGTCATTACCTTGCCGCGGTCGTAGCGGCGGGCATCGTCCCAAGTAAGCGGATGGCAAAGACGTTGATTCATGCCGATGTCGAGATCGAGCATAACCAGAACCGGCGTCTGTAACCTATCCGCCAAATCGAATGCAAGAGCGCCGAACTCGAAGGCCTCCGCCGGATCTTCCGGGAACAGCAAAATCTGCTTCGTATCGCCGTGGGAGGCATAGGCAGCGAGCATGATGTCGGATTGCTGCGTTCGCGTCGGCATGCCGGTGGAAGGCCCGCCCCGTTGCACATCAAAAATAACGGCCGGAACCTCGGCAAAATAGGCAAGCCCGAGAAATTCCTGCATCAGCGATAGGCCTGGCCCAGATGTAGCAGTGAAAGCCCTAGCGCCATTCCAGGCCGCGCCGATCACCATGCCCAGCGAAGCAAGTTCGTCCTCGGCCTGAATGATGGCAAAGCGGTTCTTGCCTGTCTTTGGGTCCACACGGTAGCGATTGCAATAGCGCGTAAAGGCTTCCGGCAAGGAGGATGAGGGCGTAATTGGATACCATGCGCAAACGGTAGCGCCCCCATAGACGGCGCCGAGAGCTGCGGCGGCATTTCCTTCAATGAGAATCCTATCTCCAACCGCATCCGCGCGCCTGACCTGCAGGCCGATCGGGCAGGAAAGATGTTCCAGGGCGTAATCACGGCCCAGATGCATGGCCTCGATATTGGGCGCGATGAGTTTATCCTTGCCCTTATATTGCTCTCCAATGAGCTGCTTGATAACTTCCGGATCGATATTCAGGAGCGCGGATAGAACGCCGACATAGACGATATTCTTGAAGAGCTGGCGTTGCCGCGGATCAGTGTAGCGGCGGTTACAAATCTCCGTAAGCGGCACACCGATAAAGGTGATGTCCTCTCGCATCTTGCCCACAGGCAAAGGACGGGATGAGTCATAGAGCACGTATCCGCCCGGCTCCACGGAGGCCAAATCCTTGTCCCAGGTTTGGGGATTCATCGCGACCATGAGGTCGTTGCCGCCCCGTGCGCCAAGGTGGCCCTTCTCCGAGATCCGCACCTCGTACCACGTCGGCAGTCCTTGAATATTCGAAGGAAAGATATTTCGGGGCGCAATCGGCACGCCCATGCGTAAAATGGCGCGGGCGAACAGCTCGTTGGCGCTCGCAGAGCCGGACCCGTTCACATTGGCAAAGCGAACGACGAAATCGTTTATGCGTGAGAGTGGCATGCCGATCCTGCGTGGCTCATATTCAAAAGGAATTTCTGCATATCCCAGGCTCCGGTCGGGCAGCGCTCGGCACAAAGCCCGCAATGGAGGCAAACGTCTTCGTCCTTGGCCATGATGCGGCCTGTTTTTAGCCCCCCGCCGATATAGAGGTCTTGAGAAAGGTTCGGCGCTGGAGCTTTCAAACGTGAGCGCAGGTCCGCTTCCTCGCCGTCTTCGGTGAAAGTGATGCAATCCATCGGGCAGATATCCACGCATGCGTCGCATTCGATGCAGAGCGGAGGATCGAAGACAGTCTGCACATCGCAATTCAGGCAGCGGTGGGCCTCTGCAAGTGCGAGATTTGGGTCGAATCCGAGTTCAACCTCGGCCCGGATGTCTTTGAGTGCTATGGCATTGTCGCGAAGAGGGACGCGGAAGCGGGACTGCGCGGATACGTCGTTTTCATAGCTCCACTCATGGATGCCCATCTTCTGGCTCGCCATTTGTACCTGTGGAGCCGGACGAATGGCCACGTCCTTGCCTTGGCAGGACAGGTCAATGGAGATGGCGGCATCGTGCCCATGCGCCACCGCCCAGATGATATTTTTCGGGCCGAATGCGGCGTCTCCGCCGAAGAAAACATCGCGCCGCGTTGACTGCATTGTCGCCTTATCGACCTTGGGCATTCCCCAGCGGTCGAACTCGATGCCGATATCGCGCTCGATCCAGGGAAAGGCATTTTCCTGGCCGACGGCTACCAGGACATCGTCGCAAGGGATGTGCTCGTCGGGCTCGCCGGTTGGCTGAAGCTGACGCTGGCCTTTCTCATCGAGCGTGGCCCTCACCTTTTCGAAAACCACGCCGGTGAGTTGTCCGCGCGTGTGCGTGAAAGATTTTGGGACCATGTAGTTGAGGATCTCGATCCCCTCATGCACGGCGTCTTCCTTTTCCCAGGGAGACGCTTTCATTTCCGCAAATCCGGAGCGGACGATTACCTTCACATCTTCGCCGCCGAGCCGCTTTGCAGAGCGGCAGCAGTCCATCGCGGTGTTGCCGCCACCCAAGACGACGACGCGCTTGCCGATTTTCGAAATATGTCCGAAGGAGACGCTTGATAACCAGTCAATACCAATATGGATATTGGCGGCGGCTTCTTTACGGCCTGGCACATCAAGTTCGCGGCCGCGCGGCGCACCGGAGCCAACGAAGATCGCGTCATAGCCTTCAGCAAGGAGAGCTTTCAGGCTGCCAATGCGGCGTCCGCCGCGAAAATCTATGCCGAGATCGAGGATATAGCTGGTCTCTTCATCAATGACGGCGTCTGGTAA
>JBAUNL010000406.1:0-3611 GCA_049579205.1 Rhodomicrobium sp.
CCCCTCGTTGCCATCATAATGGGAAGCCAATCCGACTGGCGCGTTATGCGTTCCGCCGCGAACGTATTGGACGAGCTTGGCGTCGCCTACGAGGCCCGTATCGTCTCGGCGCACCGTACGCCCGATCGCCTCTATGCCTTCGCAAAAGCCGCCCGCGACTCAGGCGTCAAAGTCATTATTGCAGGAGCAGGCGGAGCTGCACATCTTCCAGGTATGACAGCATCATTGACGGCCTTGCCTGTCCTTGGCGTTCCAATCTCCACAACTTCGCTCAATGGCCAGGACGCGCTCTATTCGATTGTACAGATGCCGGCCGGGGTCCCGGTTGGCACGCTCGCCATTGGCGAGGCGGGCGCTTTGAATGCGGGCTTGCTCGCGGCAAAGATTCTAGCTCTCGCCGACCCTGCCTTGGCTGCACGTGTGGACGCATGGAGCGCCAATCTCACCGCAAAGGTCGCTGAACGGCCCTCGGATGCGCCCTGAAGCTCTCGGCCGCGGCTCGATCATTGGAATTCTTGGAGGAGGTCAGCTCGGCCGCTTCCTGGCAATAGCGGCAGCAAAGCTTGGCTTTCAGGCGGCAATTTATGCGCCGGAAGAGGACAGCCCCGCATTTCAGGTGGCCGCTATCAAATGGCTGGCTAGCTATGATGACGAGGCGGCGCTTGCCGCCTTCGCAAAAGCGTGCGCCGCTGTGACCTTTGAGTTCGAGAACGTGCCTGCGCAGGCATTAGCGATTGCCGCGCGCCATACCCGTGTCCGCCCCAACGCGCGAGCAGCGGAGATCACTCAAGATCGCATCGCCGAGAAGCGCTTTCTAACACAGCTCGGCCTGCCGGTAGCGCCTCATGCAATCATTGAGAGCGAGAAGGATCCGCAAGCCGCTTCAGTCTTTCTTTCGACGGTTGGGACTGGAATTCTGAAACGAGCGCAGGAAGGATATGACGGCAAGGGTCAGGTGCGCGTTGCGAGCGAAGACGAGCTAAGCGCCGCTTTTAAGAACTTCGCTGCCCCCTGCGTTCTCGAAGGCGTCCTCGATTTTTCCATGGAGATTTCTGTGATCGCCGTTCGTATGCTGGATGGCGAGGTGATCTGCTACGATTGCCCTCAAAACACCCACAAAGGCGGCATTCTTCACACCAGCCGGGTACCGGCAGGCTGCCCCCCGCCGCATCAGGAACGCGCGAAGGAAATTGCGGGACGCATTGCAGGCGCCCTCGATTATCGCGGTGTCCTCGGTGTCGAATTCTTCGTGATGCCGGAGGGAAGTGCGCTGGCCCTGATCGTCAATGAGATCGCGCCACGCGTTCATAATTCGGGGCATTGGACGCTCGACGCCTGCGTCGTCAGCCAGTTCGAAAACCACATCAGGGCGATTGCAGGCTGGCCCGTTGGTTCAACCTTCCGGCATTCGGACGCGATTATGACCAACCTTCTCGGCGACGACGTCCTCCGCTGGAAGGAAATCTTGAGCGAAGATCCAAACCTATCCCTATATCTTTATGGAAAGAGCGAAGTGCGGCCCGGACGCAAGCTGGGGCATGTAACCCGAATATCACCCCGGACGGCCAAGTAGAAAAACTGCAATTCGCTGCCGTCGCAGAAATGGACAATATGCCAGCGCGCTGCTATATTGCGGAAAGGGAGCCTGCACGCGTGCGGGCTTTTTTGTTCGTCCGCAAACAGCGAGAAGGAGCCAAGGTGCAAGTTCACGTTCGAGATAACAATGTCGACCAGGCGCTAAAAGCGCTCAAGAAAAAGATGCAGCGCGAAGGAATTTTCCGCGAGATGAAGCTGCGCAATTATTATGAGAAGCCCTCCGAAAAGCGTGCTCGCGAAAAGGCCGAAGCTGTGCGCCGGGCGCGCAAGCTCGCGCGGAAAAAGGCGCAGCGTGAAGGTGGTGCTGCTCCGGGCCGGACCCCGATGCGTACGGCAATGCGCTGAAGTTTTACCGCAATTCTGATCTACGCCGGGTATAGCCATACCCAATTTACGCATCGTACCGATTGTAGCCGTATTCTGGGATACATATAGACGCCCATCAGGGAACCATTGGCTGGGGTGGAGCCTGTATCGATGGCAGCTCAATCTGCAATTCGGGTATTAACGGCAAGCGGGCTCTTGATCGCCGCGGCGGGTCTTGTGGGTTGCGAAACCACCGGCATGAGCGATCAGCAGCGCTCCGCCGAACGATTGGCGCACCCGCAGGCGGACCCAAAAAATAACATCGCCTCTTTATCGGCGATCCTTACGCAGAATCCCCGAGACACGAACTCGTTGAATTTGCGCGGTACGGCCTACGGGCAGGCTGGCGATTACGACAAGGCGATTGCGGATTTCAGCTCCGCCGTCCAGATCAATCCTCAATTCTACCAGGCCTACAACAACCGTGCCCTCATCTATCTCCGGATGGGGAAGCTCAACGCCGCCCTTGCCGATTACAACCAGGCCGTCGCGATCAAGCCCGACTATGAGGCCGCCTATGTTGGCCGGGGCAACGTTTACAAAGACCAGAGAAATGTCAGCTTGGCTTTGGCGGACTTCTCAAAGGCAATCGAGCTGAAGCCGGATGATCCCGCGCCCTATTACAGCCGTGGCCTTATTTATCAGGCGCTGAATGACAATCGCAGCGCAGTGGACGATCTGACCATAGCAGTCAATTACCGGCCCGACGCCCCCGATCCGCACTATGCGCGCGGCCTTAGCTATATGGCCATCCGGGAATACAAGAAGGCTTTGGAAGACTTCCAGGTTGCCGCCACGAACAAAGTCAACAATTCCGAGGCTTGGTCATCTGCGGGTCAAGCCGCCGAAGCCTTGGGCGAGCGTAAGGAAGCCGCGCGGTACTATCGCAGGGCTCTTCAGATCAACTCCTCAAGCAGCACCGCCTATGAGGGACTTCGGCGCGTTGGGGGCGATGAGGCTTAAAGCTTAGCCAGCCTCCGCCGAACACGGCTCCGGCCGAGGGCCTTCTGTTATCTCGAACGATGAGCACCACGACTTCGCGGATTCGAGGCGGTCGTAAAGCCGGCACAGGCCATCGTCACCCAACACCGAGGCATAGGCAGAGCTTAGGGTTGCAAGCCCTGGAATTTGTCTTTCGATGAGACCGGGATCACTGCAAAAATATTTGCATGACCGGCAAGATTGCCTGCTCTCTGCCAATCGAACCTCTGCTCAGGTTGCCTCAATCGTCATTCGCATCTTAACCTGCTCCGCCTTTCGAGACGCACTGCGTGGGAGCAGCGCATCTCGATGGATGAGGGCGTGCCCTGCAATCAGCGGACAAGATTCGTCCAATGATCGCCAAAGACCATTGTCGAAAGGACAAATCCCAGTGCAACATTGACGATCACCCCTGCCGTGAAAGCGAGAAAGGGCCTGATCCCAGCAGTGGCAAGCTCACGGAACCGCGTCGTCAAACCGATGCTCAAGAAGCAGAAAATAAAGGCCCAGGTGCGGAGATCCTTCAGGGGAGCAACCAAAGCGGGGACGGCGATCTTGTTATAATCGGCAAGGCTGAAGCCTCTGGTAGCATAGGTGACTATCAGTGACGCCAGGATGAAGCCGATTACGAATTTTGGAAAGCGCCGCCAGATCTCACCGGCATTGGC
>JBAUNL010000407.1:0-24728 GCA_049579205.1 Rhodomicrobium sp.
CTTACAAACTGCGCCCTTTTTTCATCGGGTGCCTCGTTTTCGTTTATGCAACCGTTGCCTTGGCTTGCAACGAATCGACAAAGCAGTAGTCAGTTCTTTAGTCTTGGGCGGGGGATTTGGGCATGAGGACGTATGCAAGCGTTCTGGGCTTGGCATTCATAAGCGCTGTGGGCGTGGCCTCTGCGCAGGCCGGCGAAATATACGGCCCCAGCTATGTCAATGTTAACTGGACCGGGCTTTATGCGGGCGTTAACGGCGGTTATGGGTGGAGCGCGAGCAGCTCTTCTCTCTACGCTTACGCTAGCGACGCCGCAGCCGCCGAAAGCAATACGTCCCCCAAGGCAAGCATCGACAAAGACGGCGGCTTTGGCGGCGGTCAGGTCGGCTACAATTATCAAATGAACCGCCTCGTCTTGGGTGTTGAAGCCGATATTCAAGACGCGAGCATGAGGGGCAGCGCTTCCGCAACTACGAAGGCCGGCGCTGTTGTAGCGGACGCTTACAGAGAAGGCTCACTCGATTGGTTTGGAACGGTCCGGGGCCGGCTCGGTTATAGCATCGATCACACATTGATCTATTTCACTGGCGGCTTCGCATATGGGGGGAGCACTGCGTCGAGCTCGATCACATTGGACGAGAGTGCGAATGGCGTCGGCATTTTTAACTACTCACCCACGGCAACCGGAATTCGCACAGGCTACGTGTTGGGAGGCGGCCTTGAATACGCCCTGTCCCGCAATTGGTCTGTAAAGGCGGAATATCAGTACTTCGACCTTGGCAGCTCAAGCGGGTATTTCGGCTATCACGTCTATCCCGGCGGTCTCGAGAGTATAGCCCGCAGCTACGTGTCTACTGAACGTGGCTACAATACAGCGCGCGCCGGTTTGAACTATCATCTTTCTCAGGACAACAAGCCTTTGAATTAGAGAGCTTTCGCTTCCATAAGCCTGTAGCGCGAGTAAGCTGGATCGGCGTGGCTGTTAAGAACGGTCCAACAGCGGACCAGCTCCCAGCGCAGATTGCCTAGGATGACAATGTCGAACGTCTCGCCGTTCGCGAGGCAGACGTCCAAGGCCGCCCAAGCCTTCCCGGCCTTGAGCTGAAACGGCAATTCCTCTGCGCAGTGCCTGTCGGGGGAGCGCTTCTCGAAGCACTCCGCGATGGTGAGGTGCGCCGCGCTTTACTTCGTCGGTTTTCAGGTATCGTGCAGCGACCGCTTGAGCGAGGTAATCGTGGGCAAGGCGAGGCGTCGCATCGCACCCGGGGCAGCATCATCACGCTTTGCTGCTCGGCTGTTTGACGGGTACAGAGCGCATCGTTGGTCGCGTCACGGGCTCGCAAATCGCCTCGGCATCCGCCGCATCGGTCTTCCCGCACTTGACACAGGGCTTTACATACTCGGCCGGTATTAAGCGGACCTCCCGCCCGCGCGCGATGACTTCTCGCGCCCAGTAATGCGAAGTGCTGCAGGCTTGAATTCCAACCAGATAAGGCGCCAGCTTCTCGAAAAATGCCAAGACCCGCCGGCGCGCTAAACGCTGCCGGATGACAACTTGCCCCGCGGCGTCGACCCCATGCACCTGAAAGACTGACTTCGCGATATCGAGACCATATGTTGCCACTGATGTTGTCGTGCCCTGCCTCCAGGCTTTCCGCCGAGCCTGCGGTATTGCGGGGCGGGGAGCCGTCCAAGACATCAGTTCCGGACCTTTCGGGCTAAAATAGTCTCGTCCGCAATCTGGCATTGTTCTGCAGTTACGCCCTATGCTGCGGCCTCCGTTTCGCCAAGGTAGGCGCGGAGCAGAGCCGGATCGGCAGCGAGGCTCGCACTTGCGCCTTCGAAGACAACGCGTCCCCCCTGCAGGACGTAGGCCCGGCTTGCGAGAGCCAGGGCCATGGGAGCAAGCTGGTCGGCGATGATGATAGATAGCTGGCCGTCCTGAAGCGAAGCGAGCCAGTCATAGACTGCTTCCACTACAAGAGGCGCAAGACCCAGCGATGGCTCATCCAGCATCAGCACTTGGGGCTTCGCAATAAGCCCACGGGCAATGGCAAGCATCTGCTGCTCGCCGCCCGACAGGAGCCCAGCCCGCTGAAAGCGCCGCTCAGAAAGTTTCGGAAAACGCGATAACAGCTCCGCCGCATTTTGCCTCGCCTCGGCAATGGGGCGGTGAACCGCTCCGAGCAGCAGATTGTCAATCACGGAAAGCTCAGGAAATACTTGGCGCCCTTCGGGGACAAGCGCGAGGCCCGACATCGCCCTTTCCTCGGCAGGAAGCCGGGTTACGTCGCGTCCGCAATAGCGAATTTCCCCGCCTCTTACATCGTTCAGTCCCGCCAAGGTGCGCAGCAACGTGGTTTTGCCCGCTCCGTTGGCACCAAGAATGGCGACTGTTTCGCCGTTTGCTACGTCTATCGAAACATCCCGAAGGACAAGATTTGGGCCATACCCCGCCCGCAGAGAGCGAGCCTCAAGCGCGCGGACCTGGCTTGTGCGGACTACGGGCGCCGCCGTTTTCCGCCCTTTCGACTCTTCGCCGAGATAGGCTTTCTTCACCGCAGGATTTGTCCTTACCTCGGAAGGAGTGCCTTCGGCGATTTTGGCGCCTGCATCAAGAACCACGATATGGTCGGACACCGACATGACAAGGTCCATGTCGTGTTCGATCAAAAGCACCGCCACGCCACTCTCGGCAATTCGCTTCAGAACGGCACCCAGTCGCTCCTTGTCTATGGCGTCCAACCCTGCGGCTGGTTCGTCCAGCGCAAGAAGTGCTGGCCTAAGCGCGAGCGCCCTCGCGATCTCTACGAGGCGGCGATCCACATGAGGCAATGTCTGGGATTGTACATCCAACGCACCGCCATAGCCGGTAAAGTCAAGGAGCGCGCTCACTTCGCCCTGGTACCCGAAATAGCGATACGTGGAAAAGAAACCACTGGCAGCGAGCCTGCCGCGCAACGCGGCAATAGCCACATTGCTGCCAACTGGGAGGCGAGAAAAGAGCTGCGCGGTTTGGAACGTCCTCGCGACGCCTCGCCTTGCTCGCGTATGCGATGACAACCCGGTGATCTCTTCCTCGCCCAGCAGAACGGCACCGCTTAGAGGCTTGCTGAAGCCGCAGATGAGGTTGACCAACGTCGTTTTGCCGGCCCCGTTAGGCCCGACCAGGCTGGTGATTTGCCCCGCCCGCGCAGCAAAACTTATGGACCTGACGGCGTGAACGCCGCCGAAACGCACGTCCAAGCTCTTCACGATCAGGTCACGCCGCTGTCTCGGAGAGAAATAGGCTCTTGCCTCGCCTGAGCTAAAAACCGCTTCCGGCTTGCGGCTTGCCTTGGCAAAAAGTGCCACGATCTTTTCGACGGCCAAGGCAATCAGGCCCGCCACTCCGCCTGGGGCCATGAGCAGAACCAGCAGAAAGAGAACGCCCATAGCCAGCACCCGGTACCCTGCGAGCCATGAAAGAATTTCCGGTGCGAACACGACAGCCAGGGCACCATAAACGGGCCCCGCCACAGCGCCCGCACCGCCAATCATCACGATCAAAAGGAATGCAATCGATTGCGAAAAAGGAAAAGAGTCGGGGCTTATGAAGCTGCTGACCGCGCCAAAAAGCGCGCCAGCGATGCCTGTGAGCGCTGCCGAAAGGGCGAAGGCAACCGCCCGTATGCGGAGGTTGGAAAGGCCCATGGCTTGCGCGGCGATCGGCGCATCGCGAACGGCTTGCATCGCCGTTCCCCAAGCGCTCGACTTGAGACTTCTAAAAAAGAGGAGGGCGACCGCCAAGGCGGTGAGGATCACATAAGCGAAACCACGCTCTTGGATGGGAACACCGAAGAGATAGGGCATGTCGATGCCTGAAATGCCATCCCAGCCGCCGGTGACGGATTTCCATTCCACCAGCCCCTGCTCCACCACGAACCCGAACGCGATGGTGATCATGGCGAGGTACGGGCCCTCCGCGCGCAGCGCAGGGATAGCAAGCAACAGACCAGACAGGCTGGCGAGAGCGGCTGCGGCGGCAAGCGCGGCCCAGAAATCCACGCCGAGGGTCGTGGTCAGGAGGCCGGCGGCATAAGCGCCGAGTGCATAGAAGGCAGCGTGCCCAAGGGAGATCTGTCCGGAAAGACCGACGAGAATGTTGAGCCCGGTGCCAGCAATTGCAGCTATCCCCGTCAGAGAAAGGACGAGGATGTAGTATTTGTCGGCACCATAAATTATCGCCGCCGCAACAATGATCAGAACAATTAGCAGGCCATCTTCGAACGCGGACGTGGCGCGCATTACACCTTCCTCACGGAAGCGCGCCCGAATAGCCCGTTGGGTGAAATCCACAAGACAAGAATGACCAGCCCAAAGCCGAGGATCTGGCTGCTGGCCGAGCCAAATGCGGAAATGATCCCGGCTTCCATAAGCCCGTAGAGCAGACCGGCAAGCACGACCCCCCAGGCATTGCCGATGCCGCCAAGGATGGCCACGGCGAAGGCCTTGATGCCGAACAGCGTTCCCATCGTGGAAGAGATGCTGAAAAGCGGAGAGATCAATACGCCCGCGATCCCGGCCAAAACCCCAGACAGGGCAAAACTGCCGCTGATGACCCTTTGCACGCGGATGCCCATCAGCCTTGCCGCTTCCGCGTTTTGCATCACGGCCAACGAGACCTTGCCGAGGCGCGTGGTTCGAAAGAACAGCTGGATGGCAATCGCGAGGAGAAGACCGGCAACCGGGATGATAAGCTGAAGGAGTTGTACGCGAAGCGATCCAATTTCGATAGCGGATGTTGTCAGCACCCCAGTTGGCATCCCTCGTGGATCTTTTCCGAAGGTGAAAAGGACGACATTCTCAAGCACGATGCCGAGTGCGACAGTCGCCATAAGCCAGGCATCGGACTTCATCTTTACGAAAGGCCGCACCGCCACGCGTTCCACTGCCCACCCCCAAACCCCGCAGCAGATCAGCGCCAGCACGATCGACAATGCGAGCGGAACTCCGGCTGTAACCCAGAAAGTGAAGCACAGCACGGCGCCGAGCATCATCGTCGCGCCCTGAGCGAAGTTCACGGTGCGGGACACCGCATAAGTGAGATGGTAGCCAAGCGCTAACAGCCCATACATGCTGCCAAGGCCAAGGCCGGTTATGATCGCGGAAAGCGCCATGGCGACTTTGAGGGAAAGAGCTTACGGCACAAAGCCGTAAGCGCTGAGGTCAGTTTGTTGGTACAACCTTATCGCCGTCATAGCGGACCATTATGTAGTCATCCGGCCCGAGCGCATCGTGGTTTTCGGGCGAGAACGGCTTGTTGTAGGTCTTGATCAATCCCGCATAGGGCGTCTTGAGGTTCTCAAGCGCCTCGCGGATCTTGTCGCCATCCGTCGAGCCAGCTTGCGCGATCGCAAGCGCCAGCAGATGCATGGCGTCGTAAGCATTCGCGACGCCGACCGGAGCAAAGATGTCCTGTGGGCCCTTCACCCCGTATTTCGACTTGAGTGTCGCCAACACTTTCTCTCCAACGGGGTTGAGCTTACCGAAGAAGCTGTAAGTCTGCACGAAATGAGCATCACCTGCAGTGGACCCAGCAAGCTCAGGGAAGCGGCCGCCAGAGATGCCCCAATGCGAGATTATCGGCGCCTTCCAGCCCATACGCTCGCGCGATTTCATCACTTGCGCGCCGGGCGCTGCATTGGAAACAAGTATGAGGCAGTCGGCGCCTTCATCCTTTAGCCGGGTGAGCTGTGGAGTCATGTCGACATCGGAGACCTCGAACTTTTCGACACCCGCGACCTGGACCTTGTTTCCCTCCTTGCTAGCAGCGGTCAGACCTTTCTCGTTCGATTCGCCCCACGGGTTATTGATGAGCATGAGACCTGCTTTTTTAGCTCCGAATTTGTCTGCTGCATATTTGAGCAGTTTGACATCGACGAGGGCATCGACGGCAGAAACCCGAAAGGCATAGTTGGGCTTGGCACCGTTGCGGGTGATGCCAGTGCCCGCTGCCCAGACCGCCATGTAGACGACCTTCTCCTTATTGATGATCGGCACGGAGGCAAGACCGACGGGCGTGTCGATGCCGCCGAAGATCGCGGCCACTTTTTCGCGCGTTATCAGTTCGCGGACGGCGGTCACGCCTTTGGGCGGCAGCGATTCATCGTCCCGCTGGATCAGCTCGATCTTGCGGCCGCCGAGCAGCCCCCCTTTTGCGTTGATTTCGTCGATGGCAATCATGAGCCCGCGCGTGATGGCTTCGCCGGACTGCGCCGATTGCCCGGAGAGGGCGGCTACATGCCCTATCTTGATCGGCTCTGCTCCCATCGCCGGAAGCGCTAATGCCGCGGCTACGACTGCTGACCCCAACGCGAAGAAGCGCCGATAGAAGAGTTTCTTACGCATCCTTATCTCCCGTTTCTGTCCTCGTCTCAACCAGCGGAGCAATTTGCATGCCTCTGCGCTAACCATGCGCATGGGGGTTGCCCAGTGGAAGCCCTGCTTTAGGCGCGCCTTGCGGCTCCAATTTCGGCGATGGCCCTTTAATTTCGAATTCCTGCGCTGCCTCAGACAGCCATGAAAAGAAACTGCCTGCGAGACTGCGGAATAGCGCAATCTCATAGATTGGCGTGTCGTCAAGCTGGGAAAGGTGGACGCCGATATGGGCAATGAGCGTTACGGCAACGTCATTCGGGCCGAATACACTGGGATGGAGATCAATCGGGCAGCCCTTGGCGAGGAGCTTGGGCGCTGGCTGCCCGGAAATTTGCAACCTGGCGCGGCTGGCGGATAAGTCCGTCAGCGTCGCCACTTCCGCAAGACGACCGCAAACGGCCTGCCCTTCCTCATGATGCTCATAAGAAAAATTCCATTGGCAAACCCCGGCCCAACTTAGCTCAAGCTCGCCGCTGACGATGCGCCGGGGCCTAGAAGGCAAAGCCATCCCAAAAATGTCCCGGATGGTCGCAGCAAAAGCTGCGCGATCACCGGGATTGATAGCGACGTGTATCAGCGGCTTATGATCGAGAGGTGTTATCGCCAGCCCGCTTCCTTGTAGGGAACAGTCCAGGACCCCCTGCCAGGGGCTACGCCTAGCCCACCCTGCCATTGAAAGGCGTTCATCCATGGACGCGTCTGCCTTCCGGATCGACAAAAACGGGGTTGCAAACTTCGACCTCGATGTCCTCGCCTCGAAGCGCGTCATAGGCCTGGAGCCTTTCGCGGAAGCGTTCGCGCCCGCGGCGCAAGAAGCCCAATCCGATCCAATGGCCAAGGCTAGGAGAGAAGGCAACCGAGGTCATGTAGCCTTCGTCATATTTCGCTTCCGGCGGTTTGCCGGCTGGGATGAAATGGGCGCCTGAACGCAGTCTCGATCGCGTATCTATTGGCTTAAGGCCAACGAGGATCGACCTCTCAGGATCGAATAAGGCCGGTCGCTGCGCCATGGCGCGTCCAATGTAGTCTTTCTTGGACGACATCATTTTCGCGAGGCCAAGATCGCGGGCGGTGGTTTGGCCGTTCAGCTCCGGGCCAGAGACATGGCCCTTCTCGATGCGCATCACCCCAAGCGCCTCCGTCCCGTAAGGCACGATGCCGAAGCCAGCGCCTGCTGCCATTAGAGCAGGCATCGCGGCATCGCCGTAGTCTGCGGGGACGGCAATCTCGTAAGCTAATTCTCCTGAAAACGACACACGGTAGAGACGCGCCGGAATACCGCCTCCAACCGTAAGCCGGACGATCCCGAGATAAGGAAGCGCGTCGTTGCCAATATTGTGCTCAGGGTCGACAAAGCCTGTCAGTAAGTCCCGCGCTCGCGGCCCGGCGACGGAATATTGGGCCCATTCTTCTGTGGCCGAGACGAGACGCACATCGAGTCTCGGCCACAGCACCTGATGGCAAAATTCGAGATGCTGCATGACACGGCCAGCATTGGCGGTCGTGGTCGTAATGAAGTAATGGGAAGGCCCAAGGCGAGCGATGGTGCCGTCGTCCATCACGAAGCCGTCCTCGCGCAGCATTATGCCATAACGGCATTTGCCTACGGCAAGGGAAGCGATCGGATTCGCATAGACTTTTTCAAGGAAAGCGGTAGCGTCCCCGCCTTGTACCTCGATCTTGCCGAGCGTGGAAACATCGCAGACGCCCACGGCTGAGCGAACCGCCCTCACTTCCCTGTTTACCGCGTCGAGCCAGCTTTCTTCGCCGTCACGCGGAAAATATTGCGCGCGCAGCCACTGCCCCGTCTCGACAAAAACTGCGCCTTGCTCCTTGGCCCAATCATGCGACGGCGGCAGCCTTGTTGGCCGATAATCCTTGCCACGATGCGGGCCCGCAAAAGCCCCCAACGCAACCGGCGTGTAAGGTGGACGAAAGGTGGTCGTGCCGGTTTCGGCAATGCCCTGCCCATTGAATAGGGCCAGTAGCCCAAGGCCGGCCGTGCTGGACGTCTTGCCCTGATCGGTTGCCATCGAAAGTGTTGTGTAGCGCTTGGCATGCTCGGGGGCGCGAAAGCCTTCGCGATGGGCGAGTTCGAGGTCTTCGAAGGTGACGTCGTTCTGGAAATCCGCGAAAGCCATTTTTTTCGGCCCTGCGACATGCCAGATCGGGGAGACACCCTGCGCTTCGTCGTTGGTCTGCCAGTTTTCGGAGCTTGCTGGCGAGAAGCCAGTTTCTATCGCCGCTTCGCGCCCCGCGCCCGTTCCTGAGGCAAGGGCCTCGCCAAGCGAGAACGCACCCGCGGCCGCGCCTGCAACCGTCATGCCCTTCGGTGGCTTAGGGGCTAAAAAGGCCTGGCGTTCGTCATCCCACCGGGCTTTGCCTCCAAGGTGGCAAGCGAGTTGAATGCTTGGATTCCAACCATTGGAGACGCCGATAAGGTCGCAGGGAAGGTTGATGCGCATTCCCCTTTCATCTTCGATTTGCAGGCTGGAAACCTTGAAGGCTCCCCTCGCTCTTACGATTCTGGCGCCCAGATGCACCCCAATTCGCAGACCAGACGCTTGTTGTGTGAGCGCCCTTTCAACGGAGCCGCGCAGGTCGACTACGGCAACCCGCTCGCTACCAGCACAGGCGAGGTCGAACGCCGTGCGCCAGCCGTCATCCGATGTCGTGACGATGATCGCGCGCTTGCCCGGAAGAACGCCGAAGCGGTTGAGGTAAGTGCGGATCGCGCTCGCGAGCATGATGCCGGGTTTGTCGTTGCCGCTGAAGACGACAGGCCGTTCAATCGAACCTGCTGCGAGCACGGCCCACTTCGCCGCAATCCGCCAATAGCGTTGGCGCGGGCCAAGCCGGCTTCCATCGGTGCTGCGATCGGCGGCTTGTTCGACCGCAGCATAGGAGCCGTGATCGAAAACGCCAAAAACAGTGGTGCGGGTCAGGATGACAACCTCGGGAAGAGAGCGAAGCTCCGCGATAGCAGCCGCGGACCACTCCGAGCCCTTGATGCCGTTGATTTCAAAGCGCTCGGCGTTGAGACGCCCTCCCGGCAAAAAGTCTTCGTCACAAAGGATCACCCTCGCGCCTGCGCGGCCCGCCGAAAGTGCCGCCGCGAGTCCTGCCGGTCCCGCGCCGATGACAAGCACATCGCAAAAGGCATAGGCCCTCTCATAAGCGTCGGGGTCCGGGCCCTCCGCGGCGCGCCCAAGGCCGGCGCTGTGGCGGATGAGGGGCTCGTAAACTTTCTCCCAAAAGCTCGCGGGCCACATAAAGGTCTTATAGTAGAAGCCGGCCTTGATGAGCGGGGCGGCCAAGGCGTTGATCGCCATGAGATCGAAAGAGAGCGAAGGCCATCGATTTTGGCTGCGAGCCACAAGGCCATCGAAAAGCTCGGTGACGGTCGCTCGCGTATTCGGCTCGCGGCAGGGGCCGATGCCGAGTTCAATCAGCGCATTCGGCTCTTCTGGCCCAGCGGAGAGAATGCCTCGCGGCCGGTGATATTTGAAAGAGCGTCCAACGGTGCGAACGCCATTGGCGAGCAGGGCCGAGGCAAGCGTCTCTCCTCGAAAGCCTTCATAGTTCCGCCCGTCGAAGGAGAACGTAAGCGGCTGGCCGCGGTCGATAAGCCCGCCCTCGGCAAGCCGGTATCCGTTCGCGCTGACCGTCATAGCGCCATCCCGAATGGTGCTTCGCGCGCACCTCGAACCCCGAAGATGTCATGGGTGACGCTATCTCGAGTGACGATCAGCCACGCATGGCACCCGCCGCCATGATACCAAAGCTCGTTCATCCGGCCGGCCTTATTCTCGCGCAGATAAACATAATCGTGCATCGCGGCGGGATCGCCCAAAGAATCGGCTGGACGAATTTTGCTGGCGTCACCGAGATAGCTGAATTCGCCCTGTTCCCTCTCGCCGCAATAGGGGCAATGGATGCGCATCTTCTGCCCTTAATGAAGATTAGGCTGGGCGCCCGCGCCCTTCTCGTCGATGACATGCCCAGTACGGAAGCGGTTCAGGCGATACGCCAATGCTGCTTCATGCGGCTCGTCGCGGGCAATGAGATGAGCGAAGCACCACCCCGCGGCAGGCGTCGCCTTGAAGCCGCCATAGCACCAACCGCCATTGAGATAGAGGCCTCGGACCGCTGTCCTGTCGATGATCGGAGAGCCGTCCATGCTCATATCAACAAGGCCGCCCCAGGAACGTAGGACGCGCAGCCGGCCGAGGCCGGGCCACAGCGCCATGCCGGACTCGATCACATCCTCCCAAGTATGAAGATTGCCGCGCTGAGCATAGGAGTTGTAGCCGTCGAGATCCCCGCCGAAGATGAGGCCGCCCTTGTCGGACTGGTTGATATAGAAATGACCCGCACCGAAAGTGACGACCAAGTCGATGAGTGGTTTTACGGGTTCCGATACGAAGGCCTGAAGCACATGCGATTCGATCGGCAGCTCGAGTCCGGCCATTGCCGCGACCCCTGAGGTACGTCCTGCAACCGCCATTCCGACCTTTTTCGCCCTGATTCTACCCCGCGAAGTTTCAACGCCAGCGATGCAGCCATTCTCGAACAGAAATCCTGTGACTTCGCAGTGCTGGACGATATCGACGCCACGGTCGCTCGCGGCGCGAGCATAACCCCAGGCGACGGCGTCATGCCGCACCGTGCCTCCCCGCCGTTGCAACAACCCGCCCTGAATGGGGAAGCGGGCATTGTCGTAATCAAAAAAAGGAAGAAGGTCGCGCACCTGGTCACGATCCAGGAGCTCCGCATCGACTCCGTGAAGGCGCATGGCATTGCCGCGGCGGACAAAAGCATCCCGCTGGGCATCGGAGTGATAGAGATTGAGGATGCCGCGCTGGCTGACCATGGCGTTGTAGTTGATGTCCTGCTCGAGGCCCTCCCATAGTTTCATAGAGAATTCATAGAAGGGAATATTGCTGGGAAGGAGATAGTTGGAGCGAATGATAGTGGTGTTGCGCCCCACATTGCCGAGGCCGATGAGTCCCTTCTCCAGTACCGCAACATTGGTAATACCGTGCTCCTTGGCGACATAATAGGCGGTCGCGAGGCCATGCCCTCCACCGCCGATGATGACGACATCGTAGGCGTCTTTCGGCTCGGCATCGCGCCAATGGGGCGTCCAGCCGCGATTGCCTTTGAAGGCCTGGCTCAGAAGTGTGAGAAAGGAAAAATGCATCGGGCCTTTCGAGTTTAAATGGGGAGCCCCTCACAGTGAGGGTTTATCCGTCAGCAGTCGAGGGTGGTTTCGCGCTCCCATTCCGTGAGGTGCTGAGCGTAGTTGTTCCAGTCCTGGTGCTTTAGTTTTAAATACGCGGCCAGGAACTCGCTGGAGAAGGCTTCACGGAATGCGGATGAGTGCTCCAAAGCGCGTAGCGCATCGAGCAGATTGAGCGGCAGCTTCTTTAAGCCATCCACCGTATGCCCATGTGTGTACATGTTGATGGCGAGGGGCTTGCCGGGATCGCGTTTATGCTTGATGCCGTCAAGCCCGGCTGCCAGCACGGCAGCTTGAAGCAGATAGGGATTAGCGGCACCATCGCCTAAGCGGATCTCGAAGCGGCCCGCTTCCGGGATTCGGATCATATGGGTGCGGTTGTTGCCGGACCAGGTCGCGGTGTTCGGCGACCATGTCGCACCGGATAGAGTGACCGGAGCGTTGATGCGCTTATAGGAATTCACGGTCGGGTTGGTGAGCGCACAAAGCGCATCCGCATTGCCGATGATGCCGCCGATGAACTGCTTCGCGGTCTCGGATATTCCCAGTTCGGCCTTTTCGTCGGCGAAAAGGTTCCGGGAATTCTGCCATAGCGAGACGTGTGCGTGGCAGCCATTGCCCGTCAGATGCGCGAAGGGCTTTGGCATGAAGGTCGCGCGGTAGCCGGCCTCTTCAGCCAACACCTTCACCATGTACTTGAAGAACATGTGCCGGTCGGCGGTCACGAGTGCATCGGCGTAAGCCCAGTTCATCTCGAACTGGCCGTTCGCATCCTCATGGTCGTTCTGGTACGGCCCCCAGCCAAGTGCCAGCATGGCATCGCAAATCTTTGTGACAACCTCATACCGGCGCATGAGCGCGGATTGATCGTAACAGGGCTTGGCCTGTGTGTCCGCCGGGTCCGAGATGGCTTTGCCGTCGCGGCTGATAAGAAAATATTCGCATTCCACGCCAGTCTTCATCGCATAGCCGTGCGCCGCGGCTTTTTCTAGCTGACGTTTCAGCAGCCAGCGCGGAGCCTGCTCAACAGCCGCGCCATTCATGTAGATGTCGGCTGCCAGCCACCCTGTTTCCGGCTTCCAGGGAAGCTGAATGAGACTTTCCGGATCGGGGATGGCGAAAATGTCAGGGTCGGCCGGCGTCATGTCCAGCCAGGTCGCGAAGCCGGCAAAGCCCGCACCCGCCTTTGCCATGTCGTTGATGGCAGCTGCCGGAACAAGCTTCGCCCGCATGGTGCCGAACAGATCGGCGAATGAGATGAGGAAATATTTGATGCCTTTTTCGCCGGCCAGTTCGGCAAGGTCTTTCATAAGCAGCCCTCACTCCCGCATTCATCTGAGTTTGCCCCCTCGCTCCAGCCCTCTCCGGTACGGGAGAGGGACAGGGTGAGGGGGTGTTGATCGCAAAACGCTTGCATAAATGCTAGTACCCTCGCAGTTCCTGTCCCGGAATCCACGCCGTGCCTGCAAGCGGCACCTGCGCCATGGCTGCAGCCTCGATGGTGAGCGCGACCAAATCTTCCGGTTCCAGATTGTGCAAATGTGACTTGCCGCAGGCCCGCGCGATGGTCTGCGCTTCGAGCGTCATTACAGTAAGCAGATTAGCCAAACGCCTGCCCCCGAGAACAGGATCGAGGCGAGCAGCGAGTTCGAAATCCTGGGTGGTGATGCCCGCGGGATCGAGCCCCTCCTGCCAATCGTCATAGGCGCCTGCCGTCGTGCCGAGCTTCCGATATTCTTCCTCGAAGGCCGGGTCGTTATCGCCCAGTGCGACGAGAGCCGCTGTGCCGATCGAGACGGCGTCCGCGCCAAGCGCGAGCGCCTTCGCTACATCCGCGCCATTGCGGATGCCGCCCGAGATAATGAGCTGCACCTTGCGATGCAGGCCAAGCTCCTGCAAAGCAGCGACCGCGGGGCGAACGGCCGCCAGCGTTGGGATGCCGACATTCTCGATGAAGACTTCCTGGGTCGCCGCCGTGCCGCCCTGCATGCCGTCGATCACGACCACATCCGCGCCCGCCTTCACCGCAAGCGCCGTATCGTAATAGGGACGCGAGGCCCCGACTTTCACGTAGATGGGCTTTTCCCAGTCGGTGATCTCCCGCAGCTCCTCGATCTTGATTTCGAGATCGTCCGGTCCGGTCCAATCGGGGTGGCGGCAGGCCGAGCGCTGATCGATGCCCTCCGGGAGCGTGCGCATCTCGGCCACGCGCTTCGAGATTTTCTGGCCCAGCAGCATGCCACCGCCACCGGGCTTCGCACCTTGACCTATGACGATCTCGATGGCATCGGCTTGGCGCAGATCGTCGGGGTTCATGCCATAGCGCGAGGGCAGAACCTGATAGACAAGCGCCGCCGAATGCGCGCGCTCTTCCTGCGTCATCCCGCCGTCGCCAGTGGTCGTTGAGGTGCCGGCGATGGTCGCACCCCGCCCTAGCGCCTCTTTGGCCTGCGCCGAGAGCGAACCGAAGCTCATGCCCGCAATGGTGACCGGGATTTTTAGATGCAGCGGCTTTTTGGCGAAACGCGAGCCGAGCACGACATCGGTTGCACATTTCTCGCGATAGCCTTCCAAGGGGTAGCGGCTGATCGAAGCGCCAAGGAAGAGAAGATCGTCAAAATGCGGAAGCCTTCGCTTGGCCCCTGCGCCGCGGATGTCATAGATGCCGGTGGCGGCTGCGCGACGGATCTCCGATAAAGCGTGTGGATCGAAGGTCGCCGAAAAACGCGGCAGCGTCTGCGCTCCTTTGCGGCCCGTTTCCATCAATATTCGCCCGCGCGATCGACGTGGAAGTTATAAAGGCGGCGAGCGGAGCCATAGCGCTTGAAATCGGAGATGCCGGCCTCACCTGCGATCCCGGCGGCTTTTAGCTTCGCATAGAGCTCGTTCTTGCATGCGTCCGTCATGTCCTTTTCGACGCAGTCGGAGCCGAGGCTTGCAACCTTACCGCGGACGAAGAGCTTTGCCTCGTAGATCGAATCGCCCAGGTTTTCGCCCGCATCGCCGAACACGATCAGCGACCCCGCCTGCGCCATGAAGGCGGACACATGGCCCACATTGCCCTTCACGATGACGTCGGCACCCTTGAGCGAGATGGCGCAACGCGCCGATGCATTCCCGTCGATGAGGAGCGTGCCGCCATGGGCGGACGCGCCAGCCGACTGGCTCGCGTCGCCTCTCACATGCACGAAGCCCGACATCATGTTCTCGGCAACACCGACGCCGGCATTGCCCTCTATGATGACCGTCGACTGCTTGTTCATCCCCGCGCAGTAATAGCCGGCATGGCCTTTCACCTCTATGGTAACCGGCGCATCGACGCCAACACCAATGGCATGTTGTCCGCCTGGATTAAGAATAGTCCAATGCCTTTCGTTGGTTGTGCCGGCGAGCCGGTGGAGAACTTGGTTGAGTTCGCGAACAGGGGTTCGACTTAAATCGAAAATGCAACCGAGTGAACCCGAATCCTGGCGCAGGGCGGGGCGCGTCATGCGCTGCGTTCCCAGAAATATACGCGGGCGGGTTCCGGCTCCCAAAGATGCGCCGTCTCGATATCGGGCAGCACCGCGAGCGCGCGATATTCCGAGCCGAAAGCCACATAGTCATCGGTCTCGGCCATGACCGCCGGCTTGCAGGCGATCGGATCGCGCAAAACCCCGAACCCCGACGCGGTGCCCACCACGAAGGTGTAGAAGCCGTCCAGCTCGCTGAGCGACCTCTCCAATGCCTCACCAAGATTTAGGCCCTTGTTCATCTCAGCAGTGAGGAAGGCTGCGGCCACTTCGGTATCGTTGTCAGTCTCGAACTTGAGGCCCTGGCGAACAAGATCGCGGCGGACCGAATTGTGGTTGGAAAGCGACCCATTGTGGACGAGGCACTGGTCAGGGCCCGACGTGAAGGGATGCGCGCCCTTGGTCGTGACGGCGCTTTCGGTCGCCATGCGTGTGTGGCCGATACCATGGCTGCCACCCATGGTTTCAAGGGCGAACCTTTTCGTAACCGTCTCCGGGCGACCAACCTCCTTGTAGATTTCCATGGAAAAGCCGCTGCCAACAACTGAAACCTCGGGAGCGGTGCAAGGAAGGGTGGCGCGAACGTCGTTCGAGCTGTCCGGATGGCAGGAAAGCACCGCGTGCGTGTCGCGGGCGTCAAGATTAGCGCTCAGGCCGATCTTTTCAGTGAGCTTTTGTTTCAGCGTGGCCCAATCATAGGCTTCGGGCCCACGGAGGGTAAGCTTAATAACGCCCTCTTCCGGTTCGCTGTAAACGGCAAAGCCCGCGGAGTCCGGGCCTCTGTCGCTTAGCACGGCAAGCATGCTTGAGAGATGGCGGCCAAGATCGGGCTCCAGCTCTTTATTCTTCAGGAAAAGTCCGACAATCCCGCACATACTTCAGGCCATTGAAAAAGAGCCCTCAGCTTGGCTTAGCATTTTAACTTTGTCAACGACAGGAAATATGATTTCTTTAAGAGAAATTTCCAAAGAGGCATACCTTTATGAAGGACTACAAGACCGGCTCTGGGGCTCCTCAAGCATGGACCCCCACCCTTGAAGAGGCGCTGGGCCGCCAGATCAAACATTTGCGCAGCTCTCTCGGCCTGACCGGGGCGGACTTCGCCGCCGCCGCGTCAATATCCGCCAGCATGCTATCCAAGATCGAGACAGGGCAGATTTCGCCCTCGCTGCAGACGCTGCAAAACATCGCCCAAGCCCTCAATGTCCCGGTCAGCACCCTCTTCAGCGGACATGGGCGTCAGCATCAGGATTGCTCATTTGTGCGGGCCGGAACGGGCGTCACCATCAACCGGCGCGGGACGAAGTCCGGACACCGCTATCAGCTGCTGGGCCACTCGCTTGAAGGCGACATTGTGGTTGAACCCTACCTGATTACCTTGCTCGATGACGCTGTGCCCTATACCGGCTTCCAGCATGCAGGAATTGAGATGATCTACATGCTGACGGGCGCCGTAACGTACCGCCATGGCGATCGGCTTTACCCTCTCACGCCAGGTGACACGCTTATGTTCGATTCCACGGCTCCGCATGGGCCGGAAGTGCTGGATGAGCTGCCAATGACTTATTTGTCGATCATTATCTATTCGCGAGAATGATTTCTTGAGAAGAAAGGTAATTTCCCGGAATTGACAGCGCTTGGGGTTTCCGTCAGGCTTTGGCTTCGAGCAGTTGGATGAGCCATGGCCGCATTTAAATTACCGCGCTTCTTCACGGCGCAGTCTTCCAGGAAAGGCAATCGCATGGACCTGATCTTGAAGGATGCGCGGCTTGCAAGCGATCCGAGCCGCCTCACCGACATCGGCATCGGCGACGGCCAGATCGTTGTCATCGAGCCAGGCCTAAACGGGGATGCGGAGACTCTGAATCTGAACGGGAAGCTGGTCTCTTCCGGCTTGATCGAAACACACATTCATCTCGACAAATCCGACATCCTTTCCCGCTGCAAGGCCGAAAAAGGCGATCTTGAGGAAGCCATTGGTGAGGTGGCGAACGCGAAGAAGCAATTCACTCCCGAGGACGTGTATAAGCGGGGGCAAAGAACGCTCGAGAAATGCCTCGTCCATGGCACAACCCATATGCGCACCCAGCTGGAAGTCGATCCCGGCATCGGCTTGCGCGGCTTCGAGGGTGTGAAGCAGCTCATCGAAGATTACAAATGGGCCATCGACATCGAAATCTGTGTCTTTCCCCAAGAAGGGCTGCTCAACAATCCCGGCACCGATGAGCTGATTATTGCCGCCATCAAATCCGGGGCTCGCGTGGTCGGCGCCGCGCCGTACACCGACAGCAGCCCCCGCGGCCAAATCGATCGTATTTTCGAGATCGCGAGAGAGTTCGACATCGACATCGATATGCATCTCGATTTCGGCCCCGATCCCGACGACCTCGATCTGCTTTATGTCTGCGAGTTGGCAGAGCGCTTTCGCTATGGCGGGCGCGTTACGATCGGCCATGTCACGAAGCTTTCCGCAGCGCCTCCCGAGCTGTTCGACAGATGCACCCAGCGGCTTGCCAATGCCGGCGTGAATCTGATCGTGCTGCCGTCGACCGACCTCTATCTAATGGGCCGTCATATGACCCATAATGTGATGCGCGGTGTGACCGCGGCCCATCTCCTCCTGCATAAAGGGGTCAACTGCGCGCTTTCGACGAATAATGTGCTGAACCCGTTTACGCCTTTCGGCGATTGCTCGCTCATCCGTATGGCAAACCTCTACGCGAATATCTGCCAGGCCGGCTCGACCTCGGATGTGAAAGAATGCCTGCGCATGATCTCGGAGCGTTCCGCGAGGCTTATGAACCTGAAAAATTATGGGCTGACGGTTGGCTCGAACGCGGACCTTGTCGTGTTGGACGCCGCCCTTCCTGAGCAGGCGATCGCCGAGCTTGCCCCGGTGCTTTACGTCTTTAAGCGAGGCAAGCGCACCATCACGCGGCCAAGCGCGACCCTGCACCGTCCGCAGTAGCGGCTGGGCAAAGCTTTTCGGCCAGATCGAGCAGCTCGTAATCGGCCCCACGCCAGCCCACTAGTGAAAGCCCGAGCGGCAGTCCTCCAAGCGCTGCAAGTGGGAGGCTGATTTGTGGGAGGCCGCCGAGCCCGGCGATACACAAGATGCGCATCGCTTGATTTCTGAACTCCACTTCTATCGTGTCCGCGGGCATATTTCTCAAGGGAGCCACCCGCGGCGATGTGGGTAAGCAGAGTGCCGTTCCCGGTGTAAGCAGCTCCTTCAGACGTTTTCTTATTTCGGCGCGCGCTTTATTGGCCTTGTGGTACATCTCCGGTGTGACCGTTGCTGCCCAACTTAGCCGCGCCCCAACGCCTGGACCTAATCTAGGTCGAGCGCTCTCGATCCAGGCACCGAGGCTGCGCCAGACTTCAAACCCCTGAATGATGCGAAACGTTTCGAACCATCGCTCCAGCCCATTCGGCGATACCCGCACGGCTTCAGTCTCGCCAAAATGATCGGCGAGTTCCTTAATTGCTGGAGCAAGCGCGTCTTGCACATCTTGAGGGGCTTCGGCGAACGCATCGGACGCGATCAGCAACTTGTGGAAGCCAATCCGCTTGCGCCGCTTGGGCAAGAGCACATTGCCGACCCTGCGCATGAGCTTGCCATCCCGGGCGAACCAGCCCACCACGTCAAAGCTCGGTGCGAATTCAAGCACTCCCTCGCTCGGAACGCGTCCCCAGCTCGTTCGCAATCCGATGATGCCGCAATAGCTCGCAGGGATGCGCACAGAGCCGCCGCAGTCGGTGCCAAGCGCAAAATCGCAAAGCCGTGCAGCCACAGCCGCCGCGGAGCCGCTTGAGGAGCCGCCAGGAATACGGCCCGGGGCGGCGGTATTGATCGGTGTGCCATAATGAACATTTTCGCCGGACAGGCTGTAACACAACTCGTCCGAATGGGCCTTGCCGGCGAGGCCGGCTCCCGCATTAAGAAGACGCTGCACCGCAGGGGCAGTCGTTTGCGGTATCTCATGTGTAGCAAGCCACTCGGGATGACCGAAGCTCGTCCCCACTCCGGCGATGTGGAAGACGTCCTTGGCGACAAAGCTGTGGCCTGCGAGGGGTCCGGCGCCGGCGGCATCGATGGCTATGGCATTAGAACAACAAAGCGCGCTGGCATTTTCGTCAAGCAACTGCATCAGTTCTCGGTCCGCTGATGTTACGGGAGAAAACCCCACCATCGCAGAACTTCGGTTAACTTCCTTACAAGCGGAGTCCAATAGCATAGCTATACCCTAAAGCCGTGTGGCCCTGCCTCGTCAATGGGCATGTGCACGGCGATGGAACCCTGGCGAAGGGCCTCGTGGGACTGCGCTGGCCGCTGAGATCTTTCTGAATGCGTTGCCGGACCTCGGCGCAAATCGAACAATTGAGGACAAGTACTTAAACGGGCTTCTCCGGCGCCGTCGCAATGATCCGGAAGGGAAACACAGCCTGCTTCGACCTGTTCTTCGAATTTCCCAAGCCCAGCCACGAGGGCTTGTTCGCCATTGGCCAGGCCTAAAGCTATGCCGGCATCCGCGGCGTGCTCGCACCCATGGTAGCGGATCGGACCTTCTACCAGAACTATCCCGAGCCGCTTATGAAGCCAGCACCGAGGTTTCGCCTAAGGCCTTCCGGAAACACTGCGATCCACAGCGGACTATATCGTTGTTGGGTGCCCGATCACGCGCGCCAGGATCCTGCGGTTGCGGTGCGCAGTATCATCTCCGAGATGGCCAACGCCTTGCAGTCCATGTGATAAACCACCGTCTGCCATTGGTAGACCATCGCGGAACTGGAAAAAAAAGGGGCCGTCGAGAGGGGCGGCGCAAATCATGCGCCGCCTTTTACGGGGTCCGGTGAGCAGCCGGTTATTTCAGCGGGGTGTAATCCCGGCCGAAGATGTCAGCCTTGTATGAAAGCACAAGGCGGCCCGTCTGGATGTCGGCCTGATCGGTGACTCTGGGGCAAGAACTACTCAGTGTATCGGTATTCAAGACCGTGAACCGGTATTCTCCCTTCAGGGACCAATTGCCGCCAAGCTTCGTCTCAAGACCGCCGCCTAGCGAATAGCCGTCTGGAGTAATGCTTCTGTAACTGGCTGGCATATCGAAGCTCGCTTGCGTGTAGGCAGCAAGGAAATATGCCAGCGTATCTGGATTGACGAGGTAACCGATACGGCCGCCGGCGGACCACATGTCGTTCAGCTTGGCGCTCTCAACGCCGCCGGATTTGAGATCGCTGCTGAGGTTGGCGAAATCGTAGTTGAAGAAGATACCGGCCACAATGCGTCCGAATTGACGGTCATAGCCAAGTTCGACGGTGCCGAAGATGCCGGTTCCGCCAACGCCGTTGAGCTCGACACTATCGGCGATTATATCATGATTGACTGCAGCGCCGCCAAGGCCGAGTCCAACGTGGAAGCCGGTCCAGCTTGTTTCTGCAATTGCAAATGGGGCGTCCTTCATGCCGCCGCTGCTATAGACATCGGCAGCGAAGGCGCCGCCGCCCATGCCAAGGGTCGCCGCAAGCATTGCGGCTGCGAAAGTTCTTTGCATCGTGTGAATTTCCCTGTGTTGCCCAAAAACAGACGCAACGCTGACGAAAGCAGGGAAATAATACTTGGATACTTTCGCCCCCTGCGGCTTCACGGCTATAGCGATTCGCGAAGGGCAGGCCCAGAAATATACAACTTAAACTAGAATTTGATTGAATTGTGATCGGGACAACACACCTCTCTGGGCAGACAAAGAAAAAGCGGCGCAAAATCATGCGCCGCTATTTTCCGAGGTCCGGAGAGTGAATGCTATTTCAGCGGGGTGTAATCCCGGCCGAAGATGTCAGCCTTGTAGGAAAGCACAAGGCGACCGGTTTGGATGTCGGTCTGATCCGTCACTCTGTAGCAATAGCTGCTGAATATCGTATCCGTATTCAGAACTGTGAAACGGTATTCTCCCT
Organism: Rhodomicrobium sp.; assembly: GCA_049579205.1. Lineage (GTDB taxonomy): Bacteria > Pseudomonadota > Alphaproteobacteria > Rhizobiales > Rhodomicrobiaceae > Rhodomicrobium. Next base: position 21,125 of record JBAUNL010000407.1, read on the forward strand.
TCAGGAACCAGTTGCCGCCGAGCTTCGTCTCAAGGCCGCCGCCGAGCGAATAACCGTCGGGATTGCCACCCTTAAGGCCGGAGGGCAAATCGAAGTTCGCTTGGGTATAAGCGGCGAGGAAGTACGCAAGCGTGTCAGGGTTGACCAGGTAGCCGACGCGGCCGCCTACCGACCACATGTCGTTCAGCTTGATGCTCGCAACGGTCGTGCCGTCGATCTTGAAATCGCTGCTGAGGTCGGCGAAGTCGTAGTTGAAGAAGATACCGCCTACAATGCGGCCGAATTGACGGTCATACCCGACTTCGACGGTGCCGAAGATGCCGGTTCCGCCAATGCCATTCAGCTCGGCGCTGTCCCCCCAGCGGTCGCTGATGGTGATGTCATGATTGACTGCTGCGCCGCCAAGACCCACACCAACGTAGAAGCCGGTCCAGCTGTTTTCTACCACTGCAATGGGGCCATCCTTCATGCCGCCGCTGCTGTATATGTCTGCGGCATGGGCGTTTGACCCTATGCCGAATGCCGCCGCAAGCGCCGCGACAATAAGTGATTTTTGCATCGTGCTATCCTCTAAATTGCCCAGAAGGACACAAACGCAACGCTTACGGGGATGGTGAGATTGAGAGAACCGGGGAGAGGCAGCTCCCCTGGTGCGAGCACTGCTAAATTGATTCGAGGGTTGTTACCGCGCCTAAATTGCAATTTACTGAGCGATTACATCGCACCGTGGCCGCAATATTACACACACGCTTAAGTTGTATAATTATATATTATAACCTGTGCTTGTGTTACTTAATCAGGCGCCACGAAATCTTCTCACAAAAAAAGAAGCGGTACGTTTAGGCGTACCGCTTCGCTCGCTGAAATGTGGAGAGGTATAGAAACTACTTCAAAGGCTCATAACCTGGCGCAAAGAAATAGTTCACACCCACGCGGAAGGTATTGATCTGGCTGCGCTGACCGTCAGCCTCACCCAACGGTCCCGCTCCTGTCCATGGGGCATCGAGGTCGATATATTGATATTCGCCCTTCACGGACCAGACCGGGGTGAGCTTGTATTCGACACCACCACCGACGACCCAGCCCGTCTGTGTCTCAGTGTTCTTACCACAGCACGGGAAGGTGTTCGAGACTTCGCCATAAGCGAAACCGGCTGTGGCGTAGATCAAAGCGTGGTCATAAGCATAGCCAGCGCGGCCGCGAACGGTTCCGAACCAGTTCAGCTTCGAGCTATATCCGCTAGAATCGCTTTGCGAGACGTCAGTGCCTTGAATATCGGTTTCAAGGCCGAACACCAGGTTGCCCCGCTGCACGTTAAAGCCAAGTTGGCCACCGCCAAAAATGCCTTCCGGAATGAGGTCGGTGTCGTAAGTGTTGACGCTTAAGCCGTAGCCAACGTTGGCGCCGGCGTAGAGGCCGGACCAATTCGTCACGGTTACATAAGAAGGCCCGTCCTTCATGCTTCCGCCGCTATACATATCAGCAGCCGAAGCGCCGCCGCCCACAAATGCGGCCGCCGCAAATGTTGCGGCTACCAGTGCCTTTTGCATTGTATAGTCCTCTCAATTGCTCAGAAGAACGCAAACGCAACGGTCACAAGGTGAAAAGCGAGCAATGGGGATGCCCGCCCCACTGCTGCTGGATGGAGGGCTAGCGTGATTCGGGCTTATTTCCGCAGCTCAACTGCAGTTTTGGAGGAGAATTACTTTCAAATGTTGCAACGGTAATACACAACCTTAGATTGTTACTCCAAATGACAAAACTAATACTAGATCTTTCCGCTTATTTTCTGCCGGAGTAAGCCACGCGCCAGACTGTGCCGTTTGCATCCTCGGTGACGTAAAGTGCGCCGTCCTTCCCCACGGTCACTCCCACGGGGCGGCCCCAAACGTGATCGTTATCGATTACGAAGCCGGTGAGAAAGTCCTCATACTCGCCTGTAGGCTCACCGTTGTGCATGAGAACGCGGACCACTTTATAGCCAGTGCGCTTGGTCCGGTTCCACGAGCCATGAAACGCCACGAATGCCGACCCGCGGTATTCCTCCGGGAAGGCAGTGCCGTCGTAAAAGGTCATGGCCAACGGAGCGGAATGCGGCTGAAGCAGCACCTGAGGGTTGGTTATTTTTCCGGACAGATCAGGCCGCGCTCCTTTCCATCTTGGGTCTTCGTGGTTGCCCATGTACCACCATGGCCAGCCAAAAAATTCTCCTTGACTGACCCTCGTCACATAATCCGGAGGTAGGTTGTCGCCGAGACCGTCGCGCTCATTGGTGGAGCAATAGAGTTCGCCGGTCATGGGCTGGACCGCGAGTCCAACGCAGTTTCGCAGCCCCGTTGCAAAGGTATGGCGGTCCTTTCCCTCTGGCGTAAACACGAGAACGTCTGCGCGGTCAGTCTCGAAGTCCCAGGCTGCTCCTAACCCATGCGCGGCCTGCCATGCTTCGATTTGTTCTGGTGTCTTGCGCGGCATGCCTTCCGCGTCATTGGTTGCCGAGCCGACGGAGACGAACATTTGCGCGCCATCATTCGAGAACACCAGATCGCGAGTGATATGCCCGCCCGAATTTGTGGCAAGTTGAGCAACAATGGTCTCGGGCTTGGATCTAGGTTGAAGATCGCCTGCGGTGTAGGCGAAGCGGATGACGCGATTGCTTTCAGCGACGTAAACCCATTTCGGCTCCGGCCCCTTTGGATAGAAGGCGATGCCGAATGGCTCCGAGAGGCCGCTTGCATAAACAACGTTCTTGGCAGCGGATTTTCTGTCTTCGCTTGGCCTCAAAATTCGGATGTTTCCCGGCCCGGTCTCGGCGACGAAAAGATCGCCATTAGGAGCCGCCCGGATCATGCGCGGTGCTTCAAGCCCTTCCGCAAATAGCTGCACCGCGAATCCTTCTGGAGCCTGCGGCACAGCACCTCCGGGGCGCCTTACTTCTTCCGGAGGGTTGCCGGCCGAGCGCGTTTCGTAGGGAGGGGGTAAATCATCGAGGGTAATATGATGGCGAACACCAGGCTTGGATATCCGCCAATCTCCGTAAATCAGCGTTTGAGGGCCTGCCTCAGACGGCTGCGATCCCGCAGCGGCCCCGGATTGCGCCGCAGCTTCGGCATGTACATTCCGAAGGCTGGGTAAGGTCACAATGAATAAAGCAGCCAGTGGCAGGAGCAAAGCCCTCACTCTACCCATGAGTACCAATCCCTTCAAATCGTTTCATCCCCTTAATGGTGCAGAAACCCCAACTCGGCAGGCGATGGCAAGGTTCCTGCTTGTTCGCAGGGCAGCGAATGCGTTCATGCTGTCCTAGGAAGGAATTTCACCGGGTTCGTGATCGAGAAGAGACCGCAGCTCCGCTTGCTCCTCGGCCGTGAGCGGCGCCGGAGCCTCCCCTTTAGGCTGCCGCCCTATGATGCGAGATGCGAGCCGCACGCCGCCCGCGAGCAGCAGGAGGGGGGTCAGCCATAAAATCAGGGTGTTGAAATGAAGCCGCGGCTTCAAAAGGACGAATTCACCGTAGCGGGCAACGAGATAGTCGATAATCTGCGAGTCGCTGTCGCCTTTTTCCAATCGCTTGCGCACGATGAGCCGCAAATCGCGCGCAAGCGGA
>JBAUNL010000408.1:0-2352 GCA_049579205.1 Rhodomicrobium sp.
CGCCTCCGTTGGGGGCGCAGGGCGCGCCTGTCTCGCTCCGGCGCCGGTGGGCAGCGCCGTCAGCGCGGCAATGGCCGCGAACGTTACTATGACAGGAGGCCTCCAACGCCGGATCGTCACGGCGGAATGTGCCATGCTAAATCGAATTGCCATGCCATGCCCCGATTGAAATGCCCAGTCAACGCTTGTATCGATCAGGTATCACATCATAAAATTGAGATCCACTGACGCGCCACCAACAATCAACGTTACCCAGCTGCTCCTAGGGGACTAACGGCACGTTGCCATGGCAGTCCTCCAGTATTGGACAGCCTTCGCGGCAGGAAGGGGGGTTGTTCCGTTTTTGGCCCACTTTGTCAGAATCGCCAGATTTCAGCCTGGTCCGCAACTGAATGATAAGCTGACCTACTGAAATCGCTAATGAAATTCCGCCAATGACCCTTAGCGGAAGGACCGGCCACCCGATATAAGGCCTTGTGGTCTTGGCGCAAATAATCACCGCTGGCGCATTGATTGGCGGAGGCGGTTGCCGAGAAGATCATTGAACAGATAAAGTCCGAGGTTGCCGAAGCGCAGATGTAAGAAGTAAAAATCGCGATCGCGATTTCGAAAAGGCTTGGCAGCGGTTTGTGCTTCCCGCCCCCGGTGAGGGTCCCTCCCCGGAAAGTCAAGCGAGGGGGTTTTATGATTTACGCTTCCTTGGACTTCTGGACGATGGGCAAATGATCCAGGCCAAAATCACAGGGGACGCAGATCCAGGTTACGGGTCGACTTCCAAGATGCTGGGCCAAGCCGCAGTGTGTTTAGCCCGCCACGATAAAGGAGAGGGCGGCTTCTGGACACCTGCGACCCTTTTTGGTGATACGCTAATCGAGGCGCTTCAAAAGCATGCCGGCCTATCGTTTACGTTGCTGGATAACTCACCTCGTTAATAGAGGTTGCAAAGAATTCCCATTTCCGTGAAAGGCCGTTTCCAGACTCTGTGGTGTTGAAAACTTCGTTAGATCGGTCCGCCCGCTTTCGGATCCCTTTGCGGACTACCATGGATTGAGCTTCAGACGGTGAATGTGGGCCAAGACCGGTCGTCGTAAGTCGTGATGCGGGCCGTGGTTCCGCAATTCGAGGTAGAGAAGCGGTCGGCGGACGACGCGAAAGCGCGTGAAATAACTTGCGACCCGAACAAGCGACTATATCAAAATACACTGACTGTTCCGGCGTTGGAGGTAGAACGGCGCCGGACACGTATCGCTGGAGGACCCAACTCATGATTACGTTGAACGCTCGGCAAAAAGAGCTCCAAGCGGCGGCCCGCGACTTGGCGGAACGGGAATTCAAACCCCGCGCAGCGGAGGTCGACCGGACCGAAGCTTATCCCTGGGATTACGTGGAAAAACTTGTTCAGGCCGGCTTTATGGGGATGACGATCCCGAAAGCGTATGGTGGCAAGGGAGGTAGCTATCACGACGCCATCATCGTAATCGAGGAAATGGCACGCTGCTGCGGGGCAGCAGGCCGCGTCACCGTCGAAGCTAATATGGGCGCCATCGGCGCCGTCATGACGTATGGCTCGGAAAAGCAGAAGCGATTGGCTGCCGATCACGTGCTTGCCGGAGACAAGCCAGCGATTTGCATTACCGAGCCTAATGCCGGTAGCGCGGCCACAGAGATGACAACGCAGGCGGTCAAGCGCGGAGACAAGTATATCCTCAATGGCAAGAAGCATTGGATTACCGGCGGCGGCGTGTCCAAACTCCACCTTGTATTTGCGCAACTCATGGAGGGCGGGGTATCACAGGGCATTGCGGGGTTCATCGCGATCAGAGACGAGACTCCGGGTCTTGTGGCGGGCAGGCGTCTACCGGCAATGGGCCTGCGCGGCATCCCCGAGACCGAGTTATTGTTCACTGACATGGAAATCCCCGTTGATATGATTTTGATTCCGCCGGAAGGGATAAGGCGCGGTTTCGCCGGCTTGATGAACGCCTACAATGCCCAACGGGTCGGTGCGGGCACGGTCGCATTGGGCATCGCCCAAGGGGCCTACGAAGAGGCCTTAAGCTATGTCAGAGAACGGCAGCAATTCGGCCGTCCAATCGCCGAATTCCAGGGCCTGCAATGGATGCTAGCGGATATGTCGATTGGCCTCAGTGCCGCGCGGGCATTGCTCCATTTGGCAGTCACCGGCGTAAAGGGCTTGGGCAGCGGCACAAGCGTCGGGAAAGCCGTGCGCTGTACCGCCTGCGATCGTAAACATGCGTGCGTCGCGGACCATTCTTTCCAAAGGTTTGTCACGTGAATACCCAGCCGAACCGTGGATTTGCAACGCATCGTTAGTGACTTTGATCGCTGTTT
>JBAUNL010000409.1:0-11096 GCA_049579205.1 Rhodomicrobium sp.
AAAGAGCGTTCGGTCGAAAGCCTTTGGGACCGGATCGGCAAACTCTTGGATGGCTTCGAGCCCGTGGAGTGCTTAAACTTCTTTCGTCACGCCGGATATGCGTAAACTAAAACGGGAACCGCTCTAGCCGGCGTGTTTAGCCTTTCCAGTGAAGGGCACACAGCAGCGTGAAGAGCCGCCGCGACGTCGGCGTATCCATTCGAATCTTTCCATCCAGACGCTCCAGAAGTAATTTGCTTCCTTCGTCGTGAAGCGCCCGGCGCCCCATATCGAGAGCCTCGATGCGGCTTGGCGGGGCGGACTTGATCGCCTCAAAGTAGTTCTCGCAAACCATGAAGTAATCTTTGACGATCCGCCGAAAGGGATTAAGCGACAGAAGGAAAGTCGCGCAGGGGTCGGGCGCATCCTCCGCAATGACGGCAAAGCAAAGCCGCTGCTCTTGCATCGAGAGTTTCAGCTTGTACGGCCCAGCAGGCCCTTCGACCAACTCGAAGGAGTTTTCTTCCAGAAGATCAAAGATGGCTACCTGCCGTTCATGATCGACCTCAGGCGCATGACGGCCGATAGAAGACTCGTCCAAGCTTATTTCGGTGAGCCTGGAGGGCGGAGGGGAGGACTGGTCGCCGGACATCTTATGTCATCCGGCTGCAGCAAGCCGGACCGCAACGGACCGCCGATGGGCCTCCAAACCCTCTGCCTCCGCCAATGCCATGGCCGCGGGGCCAAGTACCGCAAGGCTTTCCGCATTCAGCTTCAGAAGTGAAGTCCGCTTCATAAAATCGTAAACACCAAGGCCAGATGAAAAGCGGGCCGCCCGACAAGTAGGAAGCACATGGTTCGGCCCAGCGACATAGTCGCCAACTGCCTCCGGCGTCAGCCCGCCAATGAAGATTGCGCCGGCATTCCGTATCTTCGGTAGCAACTCCTCGGCGGCTGCGCAGGCGAGTTCAAGATGCTCCGGTGCAAGTTCATTAACAAGACTTGGGGCTTCGCTTAAAAGATGGGCAACGAGAATAATGGCACCGTGATCAGCCCAGCTTTTTCCGGCAATGGCGCGACGAGGGAGCGTCGCAAGCTGCTGCTGAACTTCGGCCGCCGTTCTTTCAGCGAGCGATCCACTATCGGTAATAAGGATCGATTGGGCGGCCTCATCGTGTTCGGCTTGTGCGAGAAGATCCGAGGCTACCCATCTAGGATCCGCTGTCCCATCCGCCACGACAACCACCTCAGATGGCCCTGCAATTGTGTCGATCCCGACCACGCCAAAAACCTGGCGCTTCGCTTCCGCCACATAGGCGTTTCCAGGCCCAACGATCTTTACTACAGGCTGGATACTGCTGGTTCCAAAGGCAAGAGCTGCGACTGCTTGCGCGCCGCCGACGCGATAGACTTCGTCAACGCCTGCGATATAGGCCGCGGCAAAGACCGCGCGGTTGACCTCGCCGTGAGGGGTGGGCACTGTCATTACAAGACGTTCGACGCCCGCCACCTTGGCCGGCACCGCGTTCATCAGCACTGAGCTTGGATAGCTCGCCTTGCCGCCCGGAACGTAAAGCCCTGCGGAATCGAGCGCGGTCCAGCGATGCCCCAATTCGGCGCCGGTGGCGTCGGAATAACGTTCGCCCAAAGGCAAGTGCCGTTTGTGATGGGCTTCTATCCGCTCATGCGCCAACACCAGCGCAGCTTTCAACTTTGGCTCTAACCTATGGTAAGCGTCGGCAAGCTCGCCAGCCGATACGCGAATGCTGGCCTCTGTCAGATCAACATTGTCGAACTTGGCAGTAAAATCGATGAGTGCGGCGTCGCCCCGCTCCTTAACGGCCTCTATAATCGCGCGGACAGCATCTTGAACGCCGGTTGATTGATCGCGCTTTGCCTCAATGAATGCCCTGAAGCCTGCTGCAAAGGTGGCGCTTGAAGCGCGGAGATATTTGGCCAAGGCAGCAACCTATTTCGTGTTGGGAAAAGCCTCGGCAGTGGGAGCAGGATCACTCTCAACAATCTTGTGCGTTGGCTTCATGGTGCAGGGCCAAGCACCGCCAAGATCGCGCAATTCCGCTTCGATACATTCAACCTCGAGGCGGACGCCACCGCCACCCGCGAAATAGAGAGTGATAAATCCGCCGGGAGGGTCCGCCCCCTCGTAGGTAATCGCAAGCAGTTCCGCCACCGCAAATGGTTCTCCAGGCCGGATTTTTTGGACCTGCGCGCGTTTTACCGTATCGAAGCGAAGAACGGACCGGCATCGTCGCAGATTAGAGTGCCGGCCGTCGCCCGTTTCGGCGGCGAGCCAATCGAAGCGGCTTAGAATTGCTGCAAAACGCTTTTCGGATGGGATATAGGCCATATCACCAACTCGAAGTACCGCGTCTTGGAGGTGTGCTGAGATTATCTTCAGGTCATCATCGTCGAGTGCGATGAGCTTTAGCGGTTCGGGAGTGCCGGAGCGCATGACGAGCGTCTCATTTATTGGAGTTCGAAGATAATTCGATTTCTCTCATGAATGAAGGCGTTCGATGCGCGCTCCGCAAGACCCAAGCTTCTCTTCTAGGCGTTCAAAGCCGCGATCCAGGTGATAAACCCGGTTCACGATGGTATCCCCGTCGGCCATGAGGCCCGCGATGACGAGCGAAACCGAGGCGCGGAGATCGGTCGCCATAACTTCGGCGCCGCGAAGCGAGGTTGATCCACGAACCTTGGCCATGTCTCCTGAAACCGTTATGTCGGCACCGAGGCGAGCCAACTCCTGGACATGCATGAAACGGTTCTCAAAGATGGTTTCGCGAATTTGCGACACGCCATCCGCCATGCACATAAGCGCCATCAGCTGCGCTTGAAGATCTGTCGGGAAGCCAGGGAACGGCGCCGTTGTTATATTCACGGGTTTAAGGCCCGCGCCGTTCCGCGAAACGCGAAGGCCGCGGTTGGTCTCACTGATTTCCAAACCAGCCTCGGTCAGGATCTCAAATACGCCGGGCAACAGGCTCGCGCGGGCGCCCTCCAGATCGACCTCGCCTCCCGCGGCGCCGACCGCCATCGCATAAGTCCCGGTTTCGATCCTGTCCGGCAGAACAGTATGCGTCGCCCCTTCGAGATATTCGGCTCCCTGAATGGTGATGGTGGGAGTACCGGCGCCTTCGATCCTCGCGCCCATCTTATTGAGGCAGCTCGCGACGTCGGCCACCTCGGGCTCGCAAGCAGCGTTTTCGAGAACGGTCTCTCCTTTGGCGAGACTCGCGGCCATCATGACATTGTGTGTCGCGCCAACAGAGGTCTTCGGGAAGGCGATGGTAGCGCCTCGTAGGCCCTTTGGCGCTTTGGCCACAACGTAGCCGCCGTCTAGGCCAATGTCAGCGCCGAGCGCCTGCAATCCCATCAAATGCATGTCCACCGGGCGCGTGCCGATGGCGCAGCCGCCCGGCAACGAAACGCGCGCTTCTCCCGAGCGCGCCAGAAGCGGCCCAAGAACCCAAAAGCTCGCCCGCATGCGGCGAACCATGTCGTAAGGGGCGGTCGTATCAACGATATCCCGGGCGGTCAGGTGAAGAGTGTCGCCTTGGTGGCCGTTTCCATTGGCGCGTTTGCCGTCAACCGCAGTGTCGACGCCGTGGTTGCGGAGAATGCGGATAAGAAGACTTACATCGGCGAGATTAGGCACGTGCTTCAGCGTGATCGTCTCTGGCGTAAGCAGACTCGCTATCATGAGGGGCAGAGCCGCGTTTTTGGCTCCGCTGATAGGGATGGTGCCGTGGAGGCTGTGTCCTCCGGTAATGCGAATTCTATCCATGTTTGTCCGCCGGAATCGAGAGCGATAACTCAGGCGCCGAAGCTCTCATTTTCTTAAAGCCTTAGACGAGCCGCAGGCGCGCCGCAAGGAGTTGATCGGCATATCAGTTTGGATTGCCTTCAGGATTTGTCTCTTTTTTGTCTTTTCTCCTCAAAAGGTTGCGGCGGAGCGCCGCTGCAAGCCGCTTTTTCTTGTCATCGCTGGCCGCCGGGCTTTTGCCTGAACCGTTCGAAGAAGCGGTGCCGCCTTCCTTTATCATCTCCTTCCGCAGCCCTTTCGAATTAACGTTTCATACTGAATGGTAAAGTCTAACAAAGTCCTCACGGGCTTTTAGTTCCGTCATAGTCTTGCGGCACCAAAGGTGCTTGGCCTAAGGTTTCTTGCTTCGCCTTCCGCTGTTATTGCCAAGCAGAGTGCCAGAATGTTGCGCGTGTCGCGAGGATCGATAATTCCATCGTCCCAAAGCCGCGCGGTCGCATAAAGGGCCGTCGATTCACGGTCGAGTTGCTGCTCAATCGCATCCGTCATCTGCTTCAGAACGGCGTCATTGACTTGGCCCGTCTTCTGAAGCTTCGCCCGGGTTATGATCTCCATCACCTTTGCGGCCTGCGCACCGCCCATCACGGAAATGCGGGCGTTCGGCCAGGAAAAAATAAAGCGCGGATCGAAGCCCCGTCCGCACATTCCGTAATTTCCGGCACCGTAAGAGCCGCCAACAATCATGGTGAATTTCGGGACGCGCGCATTTGCGACAGCCTGAATCATCTTCGAACCATGTTTTATCGCCCCCGCTCGCTCGGCTGTGCGGCCAACCATGTAGCCGGTGGTGTTTTGGAGGAAAATGAGCGGCATTCCGGCTTGGTCGCAAAGTTGAATGAATTGCGCTGCTTTAGTTGAGCCGTCCGGCTGGATGGCTCCATTATTGCCGAGGATTCCCACCTCGAATCCGTCGATGGCGGCGTATCCGCAGACTGTCTCGGCACCGTAGCTGGGCTTGAAATCGAGAAAATCGGAGCCGTCAACAATCCGGGCGATGATTTCCCGGACATCGTAGGGCTCGCGCTCCGAAATGGGGACGATGCCCAGCAGCTCCTCCGGATCGTATTTGGGAGGCTCGCAGGAACGGGGCTCCGGCACATGATCCCATTTGAGTTTCGCGATCAGTTCGCGGGCGATAAGAATGGCGTGGCCGTCATCGCGGGCAAGATATTCGCCAAGGCCAGTGACCCTGGCATGAAGCTCGGCTCCTCCCAACTCTTCATCCGAGGCGTCTTCGCCAATCGCTGCTTTCACAAGCGGCGGTCCGGCCAGAAAGATCTTGGACTTGTTTTTCACGAGGATGATGTAATCGGAAAGCCCGGGAAGGTATCCGCCGCCCGCGGTCGAAGAACCATGCACGACTGCGATCTGCGGTATGCCCGCTGCGGAAAGCCGCGCCTGGTTGGCAAATGTGCGACCGCCCTCCACGAACATCTCGCTTTGGTAGAGCAGGTTGGCACCACCGGACTCGACGAGATAAATCGGCGGAAGCTTGTTCTCTCGCGCAATTTCCTGAACACGCAGCGCTTTTCGCAGGCCCATCGGCGAAATGGTGCCGCCTTTGATCGCGCTGTCGCTTGCAGAAACGAGCACGCGCTTTCCTGAGACAACTCCGATGCCGGCAATGGAGCCGCCACCCATAACGCGGGCTTCGCCATCGTCGTCATGCATGCGCCAGCCGGCAAGCGTGCAGAGTTCAATGAAGGGGGCGCCGCGATCAAGGAGGCGCATCACGCGTTCCCGGGGCAGAAGCTGACCACGCTTTTCGAACTTTTCTGCCTGCTGCGCCGAATGCGCGATCACCGCTCGTTCCAATGCCCGGAATCGCTCCACTTGCGTCAACAAATGCGCGGCGTTGGCCTTGAAGGTTTCGGATTGAGTGGAGATCCGTGATTGAACGACCGGCATTAATGGCCCTCGTCCGGCGATAGCGCTTTCGGGCTTTTGGCCCGATGAAAGCCCTCAAAAGCAGGCGCGGCCGCGTATTCACCCATTTCGACAAGCGCATTCCCAAGCGGTGTACCCCCATCGATCGCGAGAGTGACCCCGGTTATGAAGGCTGCGGCCGGACTTAAGAGGAAACAGATCGCCGCGCTTACCTCGGGCTCGGTTCCCAGACGGCGAAGCGGCACATGATTTTTCAACTGGGGAATAAGCTCCCTGGCAGGGCCTTCATACCGGTCCAGCCCTGACGAGGCGATCCATCCTGGCGCCACACAATTCACGCGCACGCCTGCGAATGCCCATTCGAAAGCGGCGGTTTTTGTAAGATTGACCATGCCGGCGCGTGCGGCACCCGAATGTCCCATTCCGGGCATGCCGTTCCACATATCGGCGGCCATGTTCACGATGGCGCCACCATTCTGCTTCATTGATTGGAGGAAAACCTCACGCATTACGAGGAAGCCGCCGGTGAGGTTGGTGGTGACGACGGCCTCAAAGCCCTTCTTATTGATCAGCATCAGCGGCGAAGGAAATTGGCCCCCTGCATTGTTGACGAGACCATGAATCCGGCCGTGTTTGGCAACAACGCTCGCGACGAATGCCGTTACCGCGTGCTCATCGCGAATATCAGCGGCGAAAAGTTCTGCCTTTCCGCCATCAGCCGCGATCTCGGCGGCTACCTCTTCCAGCTTCGCCTGTTTTCTTCCAACGAGGATGACGGTCGCGCCAAGGCTCGCAAGCTCATGAGCCGTACATCGGCCAATACCGCTGCCGCCTCCCGTGATAATATGCACTTCGCTCTGGAAAAGGTCCGGCTTGAATACGCTTCGATATTGCCCGCGGTCGCCCATGCGCTTCCATCCCTGATCTCTCCTGTTCAGGCTAGACACGCTTGACGTTTACGTCAACTTCCTCTTGTTTAGGACAACAAGATGCGTTAATGATTAGGGCGAAACCAACAAGGGAGCATCAGATGAACTTGCAAGAAGTGGCGGATGCCATGACGAAGCGGGTTGGCGGCAAGAGTCCGTTGGGTGGAACATTGAAGTTCGATCTGGGAGATTCGGGTTCCCTATTCATCGACGGCAGTGGCGGCGATAATACCGTGACCGTCAACAAGAATGACCCCGCGAATTGCACCATCACCATGACCGGCGACGACTTCAACGAACTCATTCAGGGCCGATTGCAGCCTACTTCCGCCTTCATGCAAGGGAAGATGAAGGTCGATGGCGACATGGGCCTCGCCATGAAACTTGGCCAGCTCGTGTAGCGGGTGAGGCTTCAGGATAAGCGTTTGAGATCAGCACCCGAAACGGGATCGGAGAGCCTCCTGAGCCCGGATAAGCTCTACGGAATCGCTGAACTTGCCAGCGAGTTCGGCATCACCGCGCGAGCCATCCGCTTCTACGAGGCGAAGGAGCTTCTGTCCCCGCCACGTGTGAACGGCGGACGCGTTTATACGCGACGGGAGCGCGCGCGGCTGAAGCTGATCTTGCGCGCGAAATCCATCGGCTTTTCGCTTGCTGAGATCAAGCAGTTCTTGAACCTTTACGGCGACCGTGGCGAAGGCCGCCCTCAGCAAGTCGCTTTCGTAGCGGAACGCTCGGGCGCGCTGATCAAAGAACTTGAGCACAAGCAAGCCAACGTGGCGGCAACGCTGCAAGAACTGAAAGAGATCCGGCATCAATGCTTGCATTTTCTTAGCGAAAAAGGCGCGAATTGCGGGCGAAAAGACTGATTACGAGTCGTACGCATTTCCAAGTACTTACAGGTTTTTGAGGAGAGGAATCGCCATGGCAGAAGCCTATATTTTCGATCACGTACGGACACCGCGCGGAAAAGGAAAAAAAGACGGTTCCCTGCACGAAGCGACACCCGTGCAGCTAGCGTCGCAGGTGCTGACCGCACTGCGCGAGAGAAACAAGGGCCTCGACACCAGCCAGGTCGAAGATGTGATCCTGGGGTGCGTCACTCCTGTGGGCGAGCAAGGCGCTAATATCGCGCGCACTGCGGTGATGGCAGCTGGTTACGACGAAAGCGTGCCGGGAGTGCAGGTTAATCGCTTCTGCGCGAGCGGCCTCGAAGCTATCAACATGGCTGCGGCGAAGGTGATGTCCGGGCAGTCACCCATGGCCATTGGTGGCGGCGTGGAAGCCATGAGCCGTGTGCCGATGGGCTCTGATGGCGGCGCTTGGCCGGTCGATCCCGCCGTTGCAATGCCCACCTATTTCGTACCCCAAGGCATCAGCGCGGACCTAATCGCCACAAAATATGGCTACAGTCGCGACGACGTGGACGCCTATTCTGTCGAAAGCCACAAACGTGCTTCCAAATCCTGGGATGAGCGCCGCTTTGCCTCCTCGGTCGTACCCGTGAATGACATTCTCGGCATCCCCCTTCTAACCCGCGACGAAACCATCCGCGCCGATGCCAGCATGCAGTTGCTCGGCGCGCTCAACCCCTCTTTCGCGGACATGGGCAAGAATTTCGGCTTCGATGGCGTGGCCCTGCAGAAATATCCAGAGATCGAACGCATCAAACACGTGCACACTCCGGGCAACTCGTCGGGTATAGTGGACGGCGCCGCCGCTGTATTGATCGGCACGAAGGAGGCGGGCGAGAAGGCGGGCCTGAAGCCGCGCGCGCGCATCAAAAGCTTCGCGTCCATCGGCTCGGAGCCCACGATCATGCTGACCGGCCCGAGCTTCGCGGCCGAACGCGCGCTCGCGAGGGCAGGCATGAAGAAGGAAGACCTTGATCTCTGGGAGCTGAACGAAGCCTTCGCCTCCGTCGTGCTGCGCTTCATGGATGTCCTCAACGTTCCCCACGACAAGATCAACGTGAACGGTGGCGCAATCGCTATGGGCCATCCGCTCGGCGCAACGGGCGCAATGGTTTTCGGAACTCTTCTCGACGAGATGGAGCGCCGCGGCGCAGGCACCGGGCTTGTGACCCTCTGCATCGGGGCAGGCATGGGCACCGCCACGATCATCGAACGGATTTAAGCAATGAGCCCCCCTCATCCCGTCCTTCTCCCCGAGGGGAGAAGGCACGCTGGAAACTCCCTGTCCCCTAGGGGGAGAGGGTTGGGGTGGGGCGCCTTCACCAAGGGATTAGAACAATGACCTCAAGCATTTCATACACGGTTGATGGGGACGGCATCGCAACCCTCAGCATCGACCAGCCCGGCAAGTCCATGAACGTCATCGGTCCCGAATTCGCTGGCGAGTTCGAGACTGCCATTGAGCGGGCCGCAGCGGATGCCTCGGTTAAGGGCATTATCGTCACTTCCGGTAAATCCAGCTTCGTCGCCGGCGCTGATCTTATCGGCATGGAGGGTCTCATAGCCCACGCCCGAAACGCGCCTGCCGCCGCGGCGCTTAAGGGGGTCTTGCACTTTACGAACGTGCTAAGGCGTCTTGAAACCTGCGGAAAGCCAGTGGCTTGCGCCATAAACGGGACAGCTCTTGGCGGCGGCTTCGAGATTGCCCTTGCTTGCCATTACCGGGTGAGCGCCGATGGCGAAGGCATCAAGCTTGGCCAGCCGGAGGTGCAAGTTGGGCTCTGTCCCGGCGCGGGTGGCACGCAACGCATTCCACGGCTGATCGGGATCATGCCTGCGCTGCCGATATTGCTGGAAGGCCGCAATTTGACGCCAGCGCAGGCGAAATCGAGCGGGCTTATCCATGAGACTGTGCCCGCATCAGAGCTGTTAGCGGCTGCGAAGAGATGGTTGACCTCGACAACCGCAAAGGCTGTGCAGCCCTGGGACGAAAAGTCGTTCAAGGTACCGGGCGGCGCGGGTGGCATGAACCCGAATGCGGTTCAAACCTTCATAGCCGCCAATGCCATGACTAGAGACAAGACCAATGGCAACTATCCTGCGGCGCAGGCGATCCTGTCCTGCGTCTATGAGGGCACGCAAGTCCCGATCGAACTTGGCCTCAAGATCGAAGCCAAATATTTTGTCTCGCTGCTGCGCGGAAGCGTCGCTCCGAACATGATCCGGACGTTGTTCGTCAATAAGGGCAAGGCAGACAAGCTCGCACGCCGGCCGCAAGGTGTGCCGAAGGCGCACTTCAAGAAGATCGGCATGCTGGGCGCAGGCATGATGGGAGCTGCTATTGCTTATATCGCGGCTTCGAATGGAATCGAGGTTGTTCTCATCGACCGCGATATGGACGCGGCTGAGAAGGGCAAAGGCTATGCCCGCAAGCTGGTGGAAGGCTCTGTCTCCAAGCGCCGCATGAGCCAAGCTGATGGCGAAGCACTTTTGAACCGTATCCACCCGGCAATGGATTTCGCGACCCTTGCGGATGTGGATTACATCATCGAGGCCGTCTTCGAGGACCGCAACATTAAGGCGGATGTTACGAAGCGGGTGGAAGCTGTGATCCGCCCAGGGATCATTTTCGGGTCGAATACCTCCACGCTGCCGATTAGTGGGCTCGCCGAGGCTTCGAGCCGCCCGGATAAATTCATCGGCATTCACTTCTTCTCGCCCGCCGAGAAGATGCCGCTTGTGGAAGTGATCCGCGGCAAGCGCACGAGCGACGAGGCGCTGGCGGTCACGCTCGACTTTGTGCAGGCGATCAAGAAGACGCCCATTGTCGTCAATGACGGGCGCGGCTTTTTCACCTCACGCTTCTGCGGCTGCTATATCGGCGAAGGAGAGATCATGCTGACGGAAGGCATTCCAGCCGCGCTGATCGAAAACGCTGGGAGACTAGCGGGAATGCCCGTGGGGCCGCTGGCGCTGGCAGATGAGACCGCTATCGACCTGGGCTGGAAAATCCATAAAGCCACCGAAGCCGATCTTGGCTCGGCCTACAAACCGAGTGCCGCTGTGTCCGTCATGGAAGCCATGTATGTGAAGAATGGGCGCGCCGGGCGCAAGAACGCCAAAGGGTTCTATGACTACCCTGAAAAGGGACAAAAGAGCCTCTGGCCTGGTCTATCCGAACTTTTCCCGGCAAAGCCCGAATCTGCCTGGCCATCGCTGGAGGTACTGAAAAAGCGGCTTCTTTATGCTCAGGCGCTCGATGCTGCCCGCTGCATGGAAGAGGGCGTTTTGACCGAACCCGAGGATGGAGATGTCGGCGGAATTTTTGGTCTTGGCTTTGCGCCCTACACCGGCGGCCCGATCAGTTTGATCGACACGGTTGGCATCGCCAAATTTGTTCAGGAATGCGACGCACTCGCTCAGAAATACGGCGAGCGGTTTTCGCCGCCGAAACTGCTCCGTGACATGGCAGCAAAGGGGGAGACGTTTTACCCGGCACCGAAGATTAACGCCGCGGCCTGATAAGCGCTAGGACGCGAG
>JBAUNL010000410.1:0-17498 GCA_049579205.1 Rhodomicrobium sp.
AATCAATCGAACCCGCAGATCCTTCGAATAAGCCATCGCTGCCCCCGTCTTGAACAAGGGCAGACTCAACTGCTTCGGCCTCTTTGTGAATCCCTTCCGATTCAATTAATTCGGGAACCGCTCTAAATGTAAGAGAGAGAGCGGCGGCACTGACGCCGGTGAGAAGTGCCATGCGAACCGCTTTTAGCGCGGTTTTAGAACTGAGCCCCGTATGCATTACCCATCCCCTTAGACAATTGACAAACTTTTTTAAGGGCGATCACAGTTGCAGTATTGAACGCTACAACCTCAACTTGTCACAAAGCCGATCGCTATCACACAGACGAAAGCTGCATCCTGAGCAAGTATACCTCAGTAATGTCTTCCCACGATTTATCACTGCCAAGTTGTTCAGCTTCACACAAGCGTAGATACATAGAGGCGGGATAGTTCTTCATCTAATGATGCATAATTCACACAACTACAATATGTTTACGTACCTTGGATTGTAATCAGTGCTTGA
Organism: Rhodomicrobium sp.; assembly: GCA_049579205.1. Lineage (GTDB taxonomy): Bacteria > Pseudomonadota > Alphaproteobacteria > Rhizobiales > Rhodomicrobiaceae > Rhodomicrobium. Next base: position 503 of record JBAUNL010000410.1, read on the forward strand.
ATTCTACTTTCGATTGGTAAAAAAATGCGGGGACTGCCCCGAAGGCTTTCAAAAGGTGCACTATTATGCTTACCAGGCCACTCGTGGCTCAGCTCACTAGTTGACATCCTGCGTTGCGTCTCAGTGCACTATGCCGCTCGCCGCGCAACTCTGCTGCTCATGTAGAAAAGGCACTGCTTTGAGACTAACGATGCGCTTTTTCTGCAGAAGTTGGTGCAAGCGTTGATTGCATTCGCATCATTAGGTAGTATTGGCCATCCCTACGGATGCCGTTGGGGCTGTCTATAAATCTTACTTATTAGAGCATCCGGACGCTTAGATCTGCGGACGCCAATTTGGATTGGCGCGCCCTAAAGCGTATCAGCTATTGGAATCTCTTCTGCGAATCAGACCGAGAGACTCTGCCAATTTCCAACGGCGAGTGCCGCTTCTATCAAAAGCGATAGCGCTCGTTACCCGAAAACCGCCGACACTTTTCGGCGCGGTAGTCTCTGTCCTTGTTAACGCACGGTCTCATTGCAAAATCGGTCCCATCCCCGCTCGCGCAGGGACAAGTGTTTTGCGGATCGTGCTAGGCCAGCTCCGGCGCCCACCTTTGCCCCTGTTGGGGCGCGGGATCTTTCGGCTTCTGAATCGCCTTGCCGAGCCTCAGCAGCGCGTCACGCACGCTTGCGCCGGAGACCGCAGAAAGAAGCAGTGGCTTCTTACGGGCGGCCCGTTGCAAAGCCGCGGCCTTCTCCAACGCCACTTCAGCCGTCACGGCATCGCACTTCGACAGCGCCACGATCTCGCGCTTGCGGCTGAGATCGGCGCCATAGGCCTTGAGCTCGCCTCTGACCGTCCGGTACGCCTCGGCAACGTCTTCCTCTGTCACATCAACCAAATGAAGGAGAACGCGGCAGCGCTCCACGTGGCCTAGAAAGCGGTCGCCGATGCCGGCACCTTCATGAGCGCCCTCGATCAGGCCGGGGATGTCGGCAAGAACAAAATCCGTATCGCCGGCTTTGACCACGCCCAGATTGGGATGCAGCGTGGTGAAAGGATAATCCGCGATTTTCGGCTTCGCAGCGCTCACCGCGGCAAGGAAGGTGGATTTGCCAGCGTTTGGAAGCCCGATAATACCCGCGTCCGCAATAAGCTTGAGCCGCAGCCAGATCGTCATTTCGATGCCCGGCTGGCCCGGATTGACCCGCCGCGGCGCCCTGTTGGTCGAAGATTTAAAGTGGGCGTTGCCGAATCCGCCATTACCGCCCCGCGCGATCAACGCACGCTGCCCCGGTTGCATGAGGTCCGCAATAAAGGTCTCATTGTCCTCGGCGAAGACTTGCGTCCCCGGCGGAACCTTCAGGACGGCATCTTCACCAGAGGCGCCGGCCCTGTTCGCGCCCATCCCGTGCTTGCCATTTTGGGCCTTGAAATGCTGCTGATAGCGGAAGTCGATCAGAGTGTTGAGGTTGGTCACACACTCGATCCAGACGTCGCCACCCTGGCCGCCATCGCCCCCATCGGGCCCGCCAAACTCAATAAATTTTTCACGCCGGAAGGAGAGACAGCCGTTGCCGCCATCCCCTGAACGGATGTATACCTTCGCCTGATCCAGAAAGCGCATGGGCTGGACTTAGGGATAAATGCCTACCGAAGCAAGCGGATCCCTGAGTGCGGTGCTTCGCGTAATAACCTTAGAAGCTTGCCGCGTCCGGCGGCTTACCTAGTCTGCACGCTCGAGGTTCACTGCCTTTGGGCCCTTGCCCTTCGGATCAGGCTGCGTCTCGTAAGAAACGCGCATTCCCTCGTCCAGCATACCCACCCCGGAGCGCTCGACGGCTGAGATATGCACGAAGACATCCTTCCCGCCTTCGTCCGGCGTTATAAAGCCGAAGCCTTTGGCTTGGTTGAAGAATTTGACCGTACCGGTCTGGCGCATGGGATGTTTACTCCTCTTCCCCAACGAAAAAACATGGCCGGACGACCATGTTTCACCTTTTCCGAGCAATACAGAAATCGTGGGAAGACATGCGTACTATGACCGCACTGCGGTTTATGCATCAAACGCGTAGTTCCACTGGGTTCGATCGTTTGCCCGATTGAACCGGATTATGCTCGATGACGGTCTTTTCGTAAAGTGCGGTCATGAGTTTTTTAAACAATTGCTTGTCCTCAAAGCCGCACTGATGCCCAAATACATCAGTAACAGTCGAGGTAAACATCTGAGCGCCTCAAACGGCCACCGTTATGACCCTGCCTGCCGGTGCGGCCCCTTCACTTTGGCAAGTGCTTCAGTGGCCTCCTTTGCCGCCTGTTCCGCCTTCTCTTTGTCTTTCTCGGCCTTTGTCAATGCTTCGCGCGTGTCGCGTGCTGTCTGCTCCGCATTTGCCAATGCGTTTTGGATCTGAGAAAGGCGCTCATTCGCAGACTTCACCGCTTCGTCCGCCTTTTCATGCTCCGCTTGCTCCTCCGCCAGCTTCGCGGAAACAGCTTTGGCATCCTTTTCAGCCGCTTGCCGCGCGCGCTCCTCGTTCGTCAGCTTGTCATGCAAGGCTTGCAGATCGCGCTCGGCCTTATCGCGAGTGTCACTCAGCGTCTGCGCCTGGCGACCCAGTTCTTTCGAAAGCTCCGTGTATTCATAGCCGAGTACGGCTACTGCGATTGCCAAAATGGCGATAAGAATATTACGGATCATGATTAATCGCTCCAGGCACAGCCTTGAGTGCGAAGGTTAATTAAGGTAGGCGGGGGGTCTTATCACAAGGCCAAGACAGCCATTATGGCATTTCCGCAGCCGGATTTATTTTTGCGGAGCTGTGTCATGGCTGCACGGTGTGACGCAGTTTCAGGGAAAAAGGGGCAATTGCTCCAGGCCCGTGGTTTCGCGAAGGCCGAACATCAGGTTGAAATTCTGAACGGCCTGCCCGGCTGATCCTTTGACAAGATTGTCGATGGCAGAGATGACGATGGCGCGTCCTGGTACGCGATCCGCATAGGCGCCGAGAAGGCAATAATTCGATCCCCGGACGAACTGCGTCGAAGGCAGCGTTCCCCTTGGCGCGATTTTCACGAAAGGTGCATTCGAATAGCGCTCGGCAAGCGCTGCTTCGAAATCGCTGGCTTTGTGGCCGCCGGCGAGTCGTACATAGCAGGTCACAAGTTCCCCGCGGCTCATTGGCACGAGATGCGGGGTGAAATTCACATAGACCTTTTCCCCGGCTGCCGCGGAGATTTCCTGCTCGATCTCCGGGGCATGACGGTGACTTGCGATGCTATAGGGAGAAAGCCCCTCGCCTGCTTCAGAGAATAACAGGTTCTGTTTCACGGAACGGCCCGCACCGGAAACGCCCGATTTGGCGTCGATAATGATATCCGACGCGTCGATCAGCTTCGCACTCACGAGCGGCAAAAGGGCAAGGAGAGCGGCGGTAGGGTAACAGCCAGGGCAGGCAACGAGGCGTGCATTCGCGATTGCTGCGCCATTGAACTCGGTTAGCCCATAGACGGAGTCCGCCAGCAGATGGATAGCCGCGTGCTCGCGTCCGTACCATTTCGAGTAAACTTCCGGGTCCTTGAGCCGGAAGTCAGCCGACATGTCGATGACTTTGACGCTTTCAGGCAGTATCGCGATGATGTTCTGTGCCGTGCCATGCGGAAGACCGCAAAACACCGCATCACAGGAACCCCAGTCCGCCTCCTCAGCTTTAACGAGAGGGGGTGCCTCTATAAAGCTCAGGTGGGGAAAAACATCGGCCAAAGCCTTGCCCGCGTGTGTATTCGCCGCAAGAACGGAGATCCGCATATTTGGGTGGCGGGCAGCAAGACGGACAGCATCGGCGCCGGTATAGCCACTGGCGCCGAGGATTCCGATCCTAAGCTTTGCTGCTCCTTTAGAAGGAGTCGACGGAGACGCTGGCATCGACTTAATGCCGGCTAGCGTTTCGAGAACTGGAAGCTGCGCCGGGCTTTGGCCTTGCCATATTTCTTGCGCTCAACGACACGCGGATCGCGGGTTAGGAAGCCCTCTTTTTTCAGGACGGGGCGCAGATCCGGCTCGTAAAATGTCAGAGCCTTCGATAGACCATGCCGCACCGCGCCCGCCTGTCCCGAAAGGCCGCCGCCGGAAACGGTAGCGACGATGTCGTATTGCGTTGCACGGTTAGCGGCTATCAGCGGCTGCTTCAAAATCATCTGAAGCACCGGCCGCGCGAAATAGGTTTCGTGATCCTTGTCGTTGACGGTGATCTTGCCGTGGCCCGGCTTCACCCATACGCGCGCAACAGCGTTCTTACGCTTGCCGGTGGCGTAGGCGCGCCCGTTGGCGTCAAGCTTTTGGACGTGGACCGGACGGGACCGGTCTTCTGGAGCGGGGGTATTCGCCCCCTTCTCAAGACCTGAAAAAGACTTTGCGCTTGCCTCAGCCATTAGCGCGCCCTCATTGCGTTTTTGGGATTCATGGCACGGATATCGAGAGGTTCCGGATTTTGTCCGGCGTGCGGGTGCTCAGGGCCCCCATAGATGCGCAGGTTTGTCATCTGGGTGCGTCCCAGTGGACCGCGCGGAACCATGCGTTCAACCGCCTTCATGAGAACGCGCTCGGGGAATTTGCCGCCGAGTATTTCGAATGGCCGACGCTCCTTGATGCCGCCCGGATGCCCCGTATGGCGGTAGTAGACCTTATCTTGCACCTTGTTTCCGGTGAAGACGATCTTCTTCGCATTGATGACGATGACATTGTCTCCATCGTCCATGTGCGGCGTGAAGGTTGGCTTATGCTTGCCACGAAGCCGGGAGGCAATGATCGAGGCTACGCGCCCGACGACGAGGCCTTCGGCATCGATTAGCACCCACTTCTTCTCAATCTCAGACGGTTTTGCGGAATAGGTTTTCATGAGTGTGTCCGTGGGAGCTGGTGCTCCCTTCAATAAAAAAGGGCCGCGAGGCCCGTTTGCAAAATAAATAGGCGAAGCGGTCGCTGATGTCAATGACTAAGAGGGGTTTGTATCCATAAATAACGTAGCAGAAACAACGTAGTGCAGCGGCGGTACTATAATACCGTTTCGGTGATGCCCATTCACTAAGGCAATCCACTACTCTTTCCAACCTCTGTCATGACCGCACAGGTGACCGAGCGAGCCAAACCGTGCGGCCGCCGGCTTCGGCATCGTTGATAGCGTGCGCAATAACGTCAAAACCCACCCTATTGAGCAATGCTTCATACTCGTCCGCATCCAAGCTCGCATGATAGAGCGGATCGCCGCGATAGGAGCCGATTGCCTCCCCATGAGCGGGACCGGTATTGAACATAAGCATTGTTCCAGGGCCTGCGTGGCGGGCAAACACAGCGAACATTTGGCGCTGACTGCGAGGGTTCAGGTGAAAAAAACTGTCCCAAGCGAGGATGCCGTTAAACTGCCTGCCAAGAGACAAGGAACGCATATCGGATACGATCCATTCCTGCGTGGGCAGACGTCCCGCAGCTAACGCGATCATCCTGGCTGAGCCATTAATACCTGTGATCTTAAGTCCTTGATCCACGAGATGACGGGCGACCGGAGATCCCGAGCCGCATCCTAAATCGAGAACCCGTGCACCTTGAGGGAGCGTTTCAATAAAGCGATCATGCCAGCGCTTATCATTCCAATAGCTATTCTGGCGATCGGCATCCCACTCAACGGCATGGCGCTCATAAAGGCCAATGATGCGTTCAGAGAAATCACTCACGGGGCGCAAGTAAGTTGGCTTTTGCCGTTGTTCAACCCGCCTTGCGGGCTCAAGGCCCTCCAGGACAGGAGCTGCGAGCTGGCGCTCCGTCCCTGCTTCGCGTGTCAGGTTGAATCCTGCGCGCCGCCTGCCGAGCTTTCGAATTAAAGCATCGCGCCGGCAAGTGTGGGCGGTTTTCGGAATGCGATGCGATTAAACAAAGACTTAGAGCGGCGCGCCTCGCTGCTTGTCCTCTAGAAGGTTGCGAGGAATTCCTTGTAGCCCGGGTTTTGCCGCAGCAGGCTCCCGGCCGAAGTGATGAGCAAATCGACATCGTCCTTCGGCAGCTTGAAGCGCGTCGGAATGCGGTCGAGCCTCGCCTTCACGCTAGGCTCACGCATGCCCTCGAAGCTGACCTTCGCCACCTGCATGCTCAGCGCATGACAATCCCAGCCCTCGGTCGAGCCGCGCAAGGCGACCACATCGGGAGGCGTCAGGCCGCACCGATAGTCGATCAGCCGGTCACGCCATTTCTCCATTTCCGCGACGAAAGCGTCGTAGGCGGCGCGCACATTTGCATCGACCGCGGTGTCAGAAACGGCCTGGATCAAATCCAAGAGTTCCGGTGAATCGGCATCTTTGGCGAGATCGCCACCGGGCGGCCTACCGGCATCGACGACGATAAAGAGGAAGCGTTTGAGGTTGACGGCCTGCCTCGGTGTGAGCGGCTCGTAAGGTTTGGTTGCCGCGCCCAATTCAAGAACGAACCCGCTTAGCCCCAAATTATCGGTCATGCCGCCATCGAGCAGTTTCACGAATTTTACATCGGTATTTTCGCGGTAACGGCGCACCGCCGCCGCTGAGGCACGTAAGATCGCGGGCGCGCCGGGCCGGTCCGCGGAATAGACCCAATCGGGAGCGTTGAATTCGCACCGGTCAGCATAGTTCTGGATGACGATCGGCGCGAAGATCAGGGGCAGCGCGGCGGATGCGGCGACGGCTTCCGACAAGGGATAGCGGCGAAGATCGCTGCATAAGGCCCCGAAATTCACGGTGTTGTAGATAAAGGTCGTGCGATTATAGATATCGGACGCGTTGATCCAAAGCTGCGGATGGCCCGGCTTCAACACATCCGCATAGGTCGCGCCGTGAAACAGGTTCTTGTCAAGCCATGTGGGCAAGCCCGTGCGATCGTTGACGCCGCCTTTTGCCATCAACATCAGATTGGTGACATTTACCGAAGTACTGAGCGAGGCTTCTACGTCCTGGATCAGGAACTTCTTGCGGAAGTCGGAAAGCGTCTCGCGCCCCTTTAAGGCGAAATAGGCAGCGGTGATCGATCCGCCCGAAACGCCCGATACCAGTGAGACGCGGTCAAGGAGCGGGCTGCGCGCGCCGTTCGATGATTTCTCCTCTGTTTTCGCAAGCTCCTGCAAAACCCCAAAAGCAAAAGCGCTTGCCCGGGTGCCGCCACCCGAGAAGCTAAGGCCAATTGCCGTTTCCGCTGTCTCATGGAGGGGAACTGGATCGGGAAGGCCGTCTTCCGTGCCGGCCATCGCTGGAGCACCGGTCAGCGCAGAATTGATGGGCGCGTTGCGCATACCGAAAGCGGCGCAACCTGCTAGAGCAAGCGCCGCTCCAAGGCAGAACAAAACGCCCCAGCGCCGCCTTCCAAGGCCGCGCCTTTGCAATTCCATGCGAGCCAAAATATAGGTCCCACGCCCTGACAGGCGCCTTCCAATCCTCATGCCCGAACGCTTACGATGATATGCCCTCAAACTGCCCGCGCGGGTGCAGACTCACACACGGTAGAGATTGACCTATGCAGTTGCCTTAGCGGCACGTCGAAAATGTGGCATCGCCTGCATGGCCGCCAGCGTTAAGGCTTGGGTAGGGCGCGCCTGCGATAAATGAGAGACCGTAAATTTGAGATGTCCCGGCGCCATCATTCGGCTACAGTTCAGGTCATGTCCAAGCGCTTAACCGTATATTATCTTCTGTTGACGTGCGTTGTTGCGGCGCAATTCGTTGCCGCGTCGCGGCCCGAAGCGGGCACGCTCCTCCAGGATGCGATTGCAAGACTGACACCTGAGCAGCAGGCAAGGGTCAAGGCTTACGACACAGCTCGCCTGGCATTTGTAAGGCGGGTCGACCAATATTGGCGTCAGGTTGAACTCAAGCGCAAGAAGCGGAAATCGAAATTAGCCGCCGGGAAGCCGGTTACGCTTGCCGACTACGTCAAGGAGCAGCCGCCGGTCTATAAGGGCCCGCCCCGCCCGGACCAGATCATGGCGCTCCTTCCAAAGCCTCCTCTGCCACCGGCCGATTTGCATCCTCCCGTCCCTGTCGTGACGGACTTCCTCCAAGCGGCGGAGTCCGTCTATGGCTTCAGGCCCGAACGGGTGAGCGAGGATGAGTTTATGATCTACTACGCCCTCGAGGCGGTAAGGTTTGGGCTCACCCGCGATCAGGTCGTTCGCGTCTATGCGCTGGAGACAGGCGGTTTGGGAACACAAGATCTTCAGTCGGGCTACAATCCGAGAACAAGGCACGCGGCATCCACTGCGCTGGGCTACGCTCAGCTTTTGGCCGCGAACACGATCGAGCAGGTCCGAAAGGAGGGCCCTGAATTCGTGGCGCGGCTTGAACGGATCGCTTCCGAAAGCAACACTCCAGAACGAAAGGCCGAGGCGCTGCGTGTGAAGGCCTTGTGCCTCCGGCGAATGATTGCCGACGCCCGGAGGGTTCGCGACAACTGGCCGGCACACGTTGCCTATGCGAAAACCTCGCAAGGGCTCGGCATGCATGCGCTCAATCTTGACGGCGATATCGGCCCCTGGATGCAGGTGGTGAAGCTTGAGGGGATCAGGGAATTCGCCGCAAAAAAGGGAATGCCATCGCTAACAGGGGCGCAGCTTGAATTGATGAACCTCGCGGGGCCGGGTCATGGATTCGAGATGATGCAGACGCCCGGCCGCGACATGCCGACATCCAACTTCTTCGAGCGGCGCGGCTACGAGCGTAATCCTCTCGTTCACGGCAAGACCGGCGCTCAGCTTCTGGCCAAGCTCGACGAGATCATGGACCGGAACGTGCAAAAGCCAGGCGCGCAGCGCTTTGCGCAGATCTTCGACAACATATCGCGCAGGATCGCGGCAAACCGCTAGATCCAGCCATGTTGGCGAGGCCACATAGCCGCAAAACGGCCGCGCTGAAGGTTCGTAAGGATAAGTTTAGGATCTGGCCGGGAATCGCTTGGCAAAACCAGAAAATCAGGTACACTTTATGCATGCGGTAAAGATTTAGCGCCGTTTGCTTAAACAGCCCAGGAGAGATTATGAGGTATTTTCCTCTTTCTTTGGCGTTACTGATTGTATTTCATATCAAAGCAGCTTTCTGTCAAGCACCAGATTTTTTCCACCAAAAAATTGATAGTATTGCGGGGCAGTTTACAACTTTGAACATCCCAGATTTGGAAAAAATTCAACTTCCTCAACCGCAAGCTGACGGCTCGATAATCTTCATTTATGTTTGGTTCCCTAATACCCATCGGCCCACCACCGCCTCCTTCGAGGCGAATGTCGGCGACTATTTCGATGTTCAGGGCGCACAGCAGAAAGCCTTCGCGGGCTGGTGCTACACGAGAAAGCCCGAAACCCATGTCGTAAAAACCGGGACGAACGAGGTTGCGGTCAAGCGCATCTGGGCACTGGCTTATCATGGCCGCGTGCCCCGTGCTAAGTGCCAGGGCGGCTTTCCCAGCGCCGCCGGTCAACTTGGACAGACGCAAGTTTTCAAAGATCCCCGGTCAGGGCTGTTATCAATGGTTCGCTCGGGACATCCGACGCGATTCCCGGCTGTCGATGAGCGCCTTCAGTAGGCCAATCCGAAGCTTGCCCTCGGCAAGTGCCGCCGTGTTCTGCCTACGTAACTTTTAACCTTTTCGAACAAGTTAAGGCAGATGGGCGTTGTATGTCAGATGTATGTAAGGTGCTTTACAGACAAAGACTTCCTTTAGCATTATGGCAGAAAGCGGTGGCAATAATGTCATCTGATGGGCACGCTATGTTCGAAAAGGAACTCGTCTTTGGCCGCTTGTCAACGCGCCTCATACCCGCTTTTTGCGCCTTGGCTTATAAGGACCCGCCAGATTTCGCCACGGCACCTAGGTAGTTCGTCTGCTCTGCTCCAGTCAAAACTCCGCGCTCTCCTTGCCCGTAAATTGGAGGTGAAACCGCGAAGAGCCGGGCAGCTTGCAAACATCGTAAATTCGTCAAGTGACGCTATCGTTGGCAAATCGCTCGATGGGATCGTCACAAGTTGGAACGAGGGCGCCGTGCGTCTCTTCGGCTATGCCGCGGAAGAGATGCTCGGTCAGTCCATTCGCCACCTTATCCCTCCTGAACGTCAGGATGAGGAGGATCGCATCCTCCGACTGATCAAGCGGGGCAATCGTGTTGAGTCGTATTGGACGGAGCGGCTGCACAAGGACGGCCGCGTTCTGGACGTTTCCGTCACCATTTCCCCCATCTATAGCGCATCAGGCGAAATTATCGGCGCCTCAAAAATCGCGCGCGACGTCTCCGATCGCCACCGGGCACTCCGTGCACTCCGAGAAAGCGAAGAACGGCTCGCGTCCGCGCTCGACGCGGCGAAGCTTGGCGTTTTCGATTACGATCCAAGCACCGGAAACATTAAGTGGGATAGTGTTATCCGCGCCCTGTGGGGTGTGCCCGAAGGAGAACCGATCACGTACGAGACCTTTGAGGCTGGGGTGCATCCCGATGATCGGGCTGCAGTGAGAGAGGCAATTGCAGCGTCATTCGACCTCATGGGCACCAGCCGTTATGAATGTGAATACCGTGTCGTCAATAGGGCCGATCGGTGTGTTCGCTGGGTTTTCGCAGCAGGAAACACCACGTTCAGCGGCGGCAAACCGAGCCGGCTTGTCGGCATCGCTCAGGACATTACACCGCGGAAGGAGGCTCAACTTTCCCAGGCTGAGCGTGAAAAGCGGGATCGATATTTCTTTCAGCTCGACAACGCGTTGCAGCGGTCAAGCTCCGCGCGTGACGCTATCGGGGCCGCTTGCCAATTGACTGGCCGCGAGCTTGATGCCGCCTATGTCAGCCTCTCGGAGGTGGATGCCGGCACGGCCCATTATACCATCGTCAATGCATGGAGAAGCCACGGGGATTTGGAACCGCTGCCGAGCCATGGGCGTGTATCTGAGACGGCATCGCGTCGAATGGGTCTGCTTCACGCGGGAGAAATCGTCACAATCACCGATGTAAAAGAGGACCCGCTGGTGGTGGGCGATCATGTTACGCAAACGCATTACGAAGAGCTAGGCATCCGATCTTGGATTGCCGTTCCTCTGATGCGCGAAAATCAGCCACGTGCCGTCTTTTTTGTTGCCGATTCGCGCCCGCGCCAATGGACTGAACGGGATGCCGCGATTGCGCGCTCAACTTTAGACCGGCTCTGGCAAGCGGTCGAGAGGGCCAGGGCCGAGGAATCGTTGCGGGAAAGCGAAGAACGCTTGCGGCTTGCAAATGAGGCAGCAGGAATTGGAACTTTCACCGTCAATCTGGAAGAAGGTGCCGCGTATTATTCGCCCGAGCTCGCGAAAATGCTCGGCTTTCCCGGCGTCCAGAAAGCAAGGATCGAGCATGCGCTGGCTCGCGTGCATCGGGACGACGTGGAGCACGTGCAGCGGTCGTTCCAAGAAGCGGCGGACGGCAGGAATGGTGGCCAGCTAAAAATGGAATTCAGGTACGTCCGGCCCGGCGGTGAAATTCGTTGGATGACCTGGATCGGCCGCACTGATTTCCGCCAAGGGCCACGGGGCGCAATTCCTTTCCGTCTTGTAGGCGCCTGCCTCGACATCACCGATCGCAAGGGGCAGGAGGAGCAAATCAACCTCTTGATGAGTGAAGTAAACCACCGCGCAAAAAATATGCTGACGCTGGTGCAGGCGGTGGCGCGGCAGACTGCGGCCAGCGGTACCGCGGACTTTATTCGCCGCTTCGACGAGCGCGTTCAAGCCTTGGCTGCAAGCCACGATCTGCTGGCGAAAAACGAGTGGCAGGGGATACGGCTCGACGATTTGGTTAGCTCCCAGCTCGCTCATTTCAGGGACCTGATTGGCAAGCGGATTGAATTTAGTGGACCGCGGCTCCTAATCTCGGCATCAGCGGCGCAGACCATCGGCATGGCAATGCATGAGCTTGCCACGAACGCGGGAAAGTACGGCGCCTTAGCCAATGGAAATGGCCGCGTCGGCGTCATGTGGAGCCTTGGCCGGGACGAAAGCGGCGAAAAGATTTTTGTCATGAGTTGGAGCGAGCATGATGGTCCTCCCGTCACTGCTCCGGCGCGGCTTGGCTTTGGCACTACCGTCATTTGCCGCATGGCCGAGACTAGTCTTAACGGCAAAGTGGAACTGGACTTTGCGCCGTCAGGAGTATCTTGGCGCTTGCGATGTCCGGCCAAGGAGATCTTGGATGACGCCCGTTCTAAGCCGGGCGGGCGGGGCCACAAAGCACCCGGGACAAACCTGCTAAAAGGCTAGCTGCTTTCGGCACTGCGATCTAATATAAAGTACCTCAAGAAGTCACAAGAAGCCCCGCGATCCCGAGCAGCACCAACCCCAAGGCCGGTCGCAGGATCTTATCGGGGATATGGTGTGCCCAGTGGCTGGCGATGATAATGCCAGGGATTGAACCAAGTAGAAGCGACCCAAGCAGTGCCCATTGCACGTCGCCAATGAACCAATGACCGCTCCCAGCAAGCAGCGTCAGGGGCACGGCGTGCGTAATGTCGGAGCCGACCAAACGAACCGCGGCCAATCGAGGATAGAGCTGGCGGAGCACAACCATCCCGACCGCGCCCGCGCCAACGGAAGTAAGCGACACGATGATGCCCAGTAACAGCCCTAATGCCACCGTCATGATCGGCCTCGCGGCCCAATAGGAGGCGGTCCAATCCCCGGCAATTTTGGCCGCAAAGCGGTCTACGGTTTGGCCAAAGAGCAGCCCCGCCGCACCCAGCATCAGAGCCATGGCAATCGCAATGGTCACGACGGATCCCAATGCGTGGCCATGCATAGCCAGACGCGCAATGGTGAACACCGTGCCGAGAGCGCCCGGCACAGAGCCAAGCGCCAGCAGGCCAACGACCTTCCACTCCACGTTTCCCCGGTAGGCGTGCACTCTTGCTCCGGTAGCCTTGGTGGCGGCAGCGAAAAAAAGGTCCGTTCCTACCGCGGTCACGGGGTTTACTCCAAAAAACAGGATGAGCAGCGGCGTCATCAGCGAACCGCCGCCCATGCCGGTGAGCCCGACGAGCCCGCCAACTAAAAAGCCGCACAATGGGTATGCAACGTCCATCGGAGCCATTCTAGTTCGCCAGGACCGCCGCGCAACTGCTAGAGCACATTCGGCGATCTTCGGGTTGCCAAATGCACTCTAGTTTCTTGTTTTGGCGCGCTTTCCGAGCGGAAAACCGCACACACTTTTCCTGAAAGCGCTTTAGGAGTTTAAGGCTGTCTGAAATCTCTTTTCGCTTCATACAAAAAGGGCGTTCTACTCGATGCCCTTTCCCCGCGTCCGCCGTGCATTCTTAACCCGCCCGGCGGCTTTTCTGCTGCCGCTTGCCACGGAATTTTAACAGTTTTTTCGCAGCGATTTCGGCCATTCACAGCCTTCCAAGCTGCTGAAAGCTTCCTGGGCCCCAGAAGACGATAGGTACCCGAGGCTAGACCCGGTTCGCACCATGATGCCCGCGGCCCCCCGCACCTCGATGACATAAGCGTCAGACATGCTTTTCTTCTCGCCGGTATGGTTGGCGATCCTTGCTATCGTTGAATGGTTTGGAAACTGCCTAGGCGCGGTAGCAGCCAGCGGCCGTGGTTGCCGATGGCCGGTTGAAACGGCAACAGCTCGTACAAGTGTGGGGAAGCATGGTCAGGTCCACTTTCGATTCGGCTTGGAGAGACTGGCATAGAAAGTTCGATGCCGCAAATATTTTCTCACAAAGACGCGCGCTCTCCTCCGCTAAGCAAAAGAAAACCCATATGAAGGAGTTTATGGAAGCAATTTTGCTAACGAATGAGCTAGCGCGAATGTGTCTGTCCGGTCGAACGTCAAGGCCTCTGCCACGGAGAGCCTCGATCTCCGTCACCTTCTCCTCTGCGCTGATCGCGGCGAACTTCCGTGTATTCGACGTCGATCACATCTTCGGCGCGGCGCGGCCGCGGCCGTTCGGCTTGGGGTTCGGCCCCCGGTCCTCTCCTGGCGTTTCGTCCAGCCATAGCGAAGGAGACCACACGCCAGATCCACTGCCTGGCCCTGGGAACGAGAAGAAAAAGTGCAACAATGTCGGAAACAAAGCCGGGTATCATAAACAGCACGCCAGCCAGGATTGCCGTTGCGCTTTCCAGAATCGACTGCTCCGGAGGGGATCCCTCCCGCATCCTTTGGACGGCCTTGAGCGCGGCAAGCCGGCTTTGCGTTCGGATCAGAAATGCTCCAAAAGCTAGCGATGCCGCGAGAAGCAGAAAGGTGGCAAAAGGACCTATCCAGCCCGCGACGGCGACGATCGAGGCGACCTCGAGCACCGGCCACGACAGCAACAGGAAGAGAATTATAAAGGGCATGTTTGTACCGGCCTCACTTCCGGTTCGGGTCCGCCGCATGGGCTATTATCGTCTAATATAGTGCGGGATTGGCGGATTTTCCGGGAAGACCGGCTCAGTTTCCGGTATGCTGGATGATGGACGCTATAGCCAGTTCTGCCTTAGAGACTTATATCACCCTCAGTCAATGGCACAACAGGGGCCCAAAGGCAGGAGCGGCGGCTTTGAAGATGAGTGATATCTTCGATCTTACCAATTTATTGCTTCTAGCCGTTGCGGTGGTGATTTTTCTTCGCCTTCGAAGCGTGCTTGGCCGCCGGACCGGAGCCGACAGGGCGCGCGCGGATCAATACGCCGCAGCTCCTCGCGATGCGGGTATACACACAATGCCGAAGCTAGATCCGCGTCCTGCTCCCCTCGAAGCCGCATCTGGCACCGTGGACGAGCGCGTTGGTAGCGTTCCGCCTGAAAGCCGCGCTCTCGAGCCACTGCGCAAAATCGCGGCAGCCGACCCGAAATTCGAGACCGGCGCCTTTTTGAAGGGGGCAAGAGCCGCTTACGAGACAATCGTTTCCGCCTATGCACATGGCGATCGTGAGACTTTGCACAATCTATTGTCCCCCGAAGTATTCGATAGCTTCAACGCCGTCATAAGGGACCGGGAGGCGCGTGAGGAGACAACAGAATTCAGTTTTGTCGGGATCGATTCCGCGACAATCATCGATGCCAATATCGAGGGTCAAATGGCAGATGTGACGGTCCGCTTCGTGAGCGAACTCGTCACTGCCGTGCGGGACAAGGCCGGCAATGTCGTGGAGGGCGATCTCAAGGCCGTTCGCCAAGTCACCGACATTTGGACTTTCGCACGTGACCTAACGTCCCCCAATCCCAATTGGCGGCTCGTAGCAACTGATTCGCCCGAGAGCTGAGCCGTGGCCGTCAGCGTGGATGGTCCTCTCTGGCGCTGGCAGCACGCGAGGGCGGAAGTCCCTTCAATCGCCGTTGAGCCAATCTCATTTTCTGCCATTCCTGGCTGGGAAGACGACAACCACCGCGCCGCTTTGGAATGCTACTCGCGTTCGGCCGAACTTATTGGCCAGCCCTCGCCCAGCGGAGATGAGCTTTTATCGAAAGACCACGCTGAAGCGCGCGCCTTCTTTGAAAGGACGTTCGCCGCCTTCCGCGTCATTGCAGAGCCGGGGCTTCTGACATCATATTTCGAGCCGGTTCTCAAAGGCTCGCGAACCCAATCGCCTGCCTTTCCCTTTCCGGTTTATCGTTGCCCTGATGATCTTTCCATTCTTCCAGAAGGCCATCGTCTCAGAGAACTTAGCCTAACGGCGGCACGGAAAACGCCATCAGGCTTCGAGCCCTATTTTACAAGGACAGAAATAGAAGACGGGGCACTAAAGAGCCGTGGATTGGAAATTCTTTATCTGGCCGATCGGATCGAAGCCTTCATCATGCATGTGCAGGGCTCCGGTCAGGTGCAGCTTGAAGATGGAACGTCAGTTCGCTTGACCTTCGAGGGCAAGAACGGCCATCCTTATACCTCCATTGCCAAGATGCTCGTTCAACAAGGGCATCTTACGATTGAGAATGCGCATCTCGAAGGCATGTTGAATTGGCTTCGAAGGCAGGCTGTCCCCCAAGACTTTCTCAACGCGAACAAGTCCTTCATCTTTTTCGGGGAGCTGGATAACAGCGCGGAAGGGCCGCGTGGCTCAAGCGGAATCGTCTTAACAGCCAGCCGCAGCCTGGCCACGGACCCGCTTTACCACCCGCCTGGAACGCCTATATGGGTTGAGGGGAAAAACCTTCATCTTGAAGGGGGACCGTTCCGGCGGCTGCTCGTGGCGCAGGATAGCGGTTCCGCCATCATCGGGGCGCAGCGGGGCGACGTCTTCGCTGGCTGCGGGGAGAATGCAGGCCGCATAGCGGGCAGGATCCGGCATCAGTGCAGCTTTATCGTTTTGCGGCCGCAGCGCTGATAAGGGCGGCAACAGCAGGAGGTTACGGGAGGCTTGATGGCAGGGCACCGCCGGAAGCGAACCCTATCGCAGGAGGAGCTTGAGCTGTGGAGCAGCGTCACGCGGTCCGCAAAGCCTTGGAAACGCATTGAGCTAACTCCGCTTGAGGAAGGTGCCGCACCGGCGACGAGAGAGGTGTCAGGCGCCAATCCTGCTCAGCGCCCCGAAACTCTCCGACCTCCCAACTCTCAAAGGCAGCAAAATCAGCACTCGGCGCCGCCTCCCGCCTCTTTCGATTATAGGATCGGCAAAAAAATTGCCCGGGGTCAGCGGGAAATCGATGCCAGGCTTGATCTTCACGGATTACGGCAGCGGGAAGCCTACGAGGAGCTACGCCGGTTTGTTGTTCATTGCCATGTGAAGGGCTATCGGCATGTGCTAATCATCACCGGCAAAGGTGGAACCCAAGCCAAGCGCTCAGCACGGGACTTTTGGGAAGCGGAGGAAGCGGGCGTACTGCGCAGGCTCGTTCCTCACTGGCTTTCCGAGCCGGTTCTGAGTGCCTACATCGTGAGCTTCACCGAGTCTGCTATGAAACACGGGGGCAGCGGGGCTCTCTACGTCATAATTCGCAAGAGCGGGCGAGCGGCGGATTGAAGACGCTATCCGGCGACTTGAACCGAAGGCGCTTCTGGATAAT
>JBAUNL010000411.1:0-5052 GCA_049579205.1 Rhodomicrobium sp.
GACATCAGGCCAGTCGAATGCTTTCACAAGAGGCTTTGGCAACGCAAGCCCTGATGTCTCGATGATGATGTGATCGGGTTTCGCGGAGCGGGATAGGAGAGCGTCGAGCGCCGGGACGAAATCATCCGCAACCGTGCAGCACAGGCAGCCATTGGTGAGTTCGACGATGTTTTCCTCCGGGCAGCTCTCGATCCCGCAGGATCTCAGGATCGCGCCATCGACGCCAAGGTCTCCAAACTCGTTAATGATAAGGGCAAGCCGCCGGCCGTTGGCGTTTTCGAGCGTATGGCGAATGAGCGTCGTTTTGCCGGCACCGAGAAAGCCGGTGATGATTGTAACGGGCACCTTCGATGCGATCACGCCGCTTCCTCCCGTGCCAATGGAGGTTGAGGAAGAGGCGGAACCCGTGCAAGCACGCTTCGCTTGATGATCTCCGGCCGGTCCCGCCAAGTGGGAACGCCTTCTGGATGCGCCGAATATTGCTTCGCGAAGTTCAGGACATCGTGTGCGTGCTGTTGCGGATCGAGGTCGGCAATTACGTAAGACCACTTCGCCGGCGCCGATAATGCAACCGTACAGCCACGCTTGCAGCCGGACAGGCATTCGACAGGCACAAGTCTGACGCCTGGCGCGCCCGGGCTTTCCCGTCGCAAAGCCTCGGAAAGCGCCAGCCTCATCTTATTCCCGGATCGCTCCTCCCTCGGCTCCAAAGGCTCTTCCCCGCGCCTACACGTGACGCAGACGTGGAGCGTGACGGCGAACTCCCGCGGGTCTTCTTCCATGGAGGCGTGCTAGGCGAGGGCGAGCGTATTTACCGCCGTCAACTTTCGAACCGCATTCGCGGGTTCTAGATTGCCGAGCAGCTTCAACACCGCATACGTGAACACCGGCTCGCAAAGGACAAGCGGCAGATAAGAGGCCGCAAACAAGGCCCAGCTCGCGAAAGGCGTGGCTTCATTTCCAAGCGTGAGCCAAAAACCGACCATGGCGACGACGCCCGCATAATAAGCGGCATCGAACTTCACGATCTCGGCCCAATTGACACGACGCGCTGAGAGTGTGTTCGCGAAATACCGCCGGCCGCGAAGCGCATGAACCGCAATCAGAGGCACCATCAAAGAAAGAGAATTCACCCCGAGATGCACAAGCTCCTGCGGCTCGAACAACAGACCCTGCAGCAGGAGTCCGATCGCAAACCCGAAAAGTGCCGGCAGAAAGCCGAATACGAAATAGACCGCGGAGGCGCCCACGAAGTGAAGCTCGGAGGGGCCGACCGGCATATGGAATATCTCCATGAATATGGAGAAGAATACAGCGGCGAGCGCGATTTTAGCGATCGTAATCGGATTGCGGAGAACGGATGGAAGATAAGCCGTCAGCGTGGAAGCGGCAGTTACGTTCGCATAAAGCACTTTGCTCGCGTTGAGAACGCCGGGTTCGATATGCATGGAAACTCCCTAAGAAATGCGGGCATGATGAGGCCAAGCGAAAAAGGGCCGAACGCATCGGCGGAGTGGACCGCGGCTTACGGGGAGAAAAGTGTCACTATGACCTCCTTACTGCCCCTCCGGCAGCGCGTGGCTTATTCAGGCGAAGGCAGGTCTCCTGGCTCGCGGGTCTAAGCTTCAGGCCGCCTTCCCGGGACACCTGCCCAGTGGCATGAAGGCCTTCGGCTCGCCGCTCACAGTTGCGGGGGCAGCTGCGGCATTACGGAGTTCCGTCACCGCATTCCCTTTTCATCCCCTAATTTGGGGGAACCGTCGCGTTGCATAAATTTGCACCAAACCGCTCGGGAACGCCAGTTATAAATTGTGTGCGCGCTGGCTGGCTCACCAGTTTCTGTTCAGGCTCCCTAGCGCCGGGGGTAGGGATGGAGCAGCAAAAACTGCTTTAGCACGAGAGATCGAGAACAATTGCAAAGGAGATTGTAATAACCTTTCGAAATATTGGGGGAGTAGATGATGAACGGATGGAAGCAATTTGCTCTTATCGGATTTCCGGCAACTTTGGTCATCCTCATGGGAACCGGCTATTTGACCGATAGAGCGGCAGCAGACATGCCTGGTTTCTACGCCTGGAAACTTCTTTCCGGCGAGGCCCATGGCGGGCAATACATAACTGCGAATAATATTCGGACTTATTTTGAGACGTATGGCAGCGGGAATCCGGTCCTCATCCTCCATGGCGGCCTCGGCTGCATCGAAAGCATGGAACATCAGATCGGAGCGCTGGCCGGCAAGCATTTTGTTATTGCCGCGGACAGCCGCGGCCATGGGCGATCAGGCGATGACCGCGAACCACTCAGCTATCATTTGATGGCTGACGATATGGTCAGCCTCCTAGATGTCCTCAAAGTGCAACGTACCGATGTAGTGGGCTGGAGCGATGGCGGTATTATTGCGCTGGATCTCGCCATGCGCTATCCCGAACGTGTCCGGAAAATCATTGCGATTAGCGCCAATTACGATGTTGGCGGGCTCGTGAATCCCGCTGCCGCCGCCGAAAGCCCCCCTCCTCCCGGCATTTGCCAGCGTGGGCAGAACGCAGCACAGCGCCTCTCCATTTACCTCAAGGTCATAAAGTTGTGGCAGACAGAGCCTCGATATAGCTTGCGCGACCTTGCTAAAATCAAAGCACCCACGCTCATTATGGCGGGAGAATTTGATGTGGTCAGGCGTACTCACACTTATGAGCTGGCAAAGGCAATAGCTGGCGCAAAGGAGCAAATCATTTTAGGCGGAACTCATTCGGTAATCCTGGAAAAAGCAAGCATCGTGAACGCTGGCATATTGAGCTTTCTTGATGATATTCCCTGCCCGGCATCACAGAGCGACGTAAAGTGCCAATAGCGGCGTTTAACCTAAATCTAAGAGTTTTGCGTTAGTGCCTTTGCCGGTCAGGAATTCCTGATACAAATTGATACAGTTAAAGGTCCATCCATCTCTTGCTGCGATAGTCCCCTAATGGCACTCGATGATTTGTCCGGCGTTAAGCCATCCTCCGCGCAAGACGGCTGCGAGGCTGCAGGAAGCGCTTCCGTACCTGCGGCAAACGGCTTACCAGGAACAATTTTTCACGAACATTGGTGGCTCAATGCCGCAACCGGTGGGGAATTCCAGGAAGTTACAGTAAAGAGCGGTGATCGAACCGTCGGGCGCCTCCCTTTTGTTCTGACCAAAAAAATGGGCTTTACCATTTGCCGCATGCCCGCGTTCACCCATGTGCTGGGACCGGCTGTAGATGCGGGCGCAGGAAAGCCGCAAACGCAATTATTAAAACGCTTATCTATTACCCGCGAGCTGATCGATCTGCTCCCACGCTTTGACAATTTCATTCAGGCATTGGAATCCGCGACTATAGACGGCTTAGCCTTTCAAGACAGGGCTTTTCAAGTCACTCCGCAATACACCTTCGAGATTGATTGCCGGGACCATACGGAAACTCTCTGGAGTGCCATGCATTTCAAGACGCGGCAGCATATCCGCCGGGCTGAGGAGAAATTTTCCATCACTACCATCGAAGACCCAGCCGAATTTATTCAGTTTTACCTGTCAAATCTCGCCAAGAAGGGGCTTTCCAGTTCTTTCGACTGGCCCCCATTTCCAGCCCTATTTGCGGA
Organism: Rhodomicrobium sp.; assembly: GCA_049579205.1. Classification (GTDB taxonomy): domain Bacteria; phylum Pseudomonadota; class Alphaproteobacteria; order Rhizobiales; family Rhodomicrobiaceae; genus Rhodomicrobium. The sequence continues at coordinate 3,620 of JBAUNL010000411.1, forward strand.
GTCGCGAGCCAGGGATAGCGGCGAGATCTTGAGCGCTAAGTGGCCCGACGGCCGGCACGCCGCCATGGTGTACCTCGTTTGGGGGCATGGCAGAATGTACTATCTGCTATCCACCCGCGCGAAAGATTCCGGCGATAATGGCTCGGTGAATCTCTTAATATGGTCGGCGATGAAACGCGCGAATTTGCGCGGGTTGCAGTTCGATCTTGATGGCGTTTCCACGAGCGGCACTGCCCGCTTCCTCAGCGGCTTCAATGGTTCTCCTAAACTCCGCATTGTGGCGCGAAAAGCTAATTTCGCGTTCAACGCAGTGCAAATAGCAAAGCGGCAACTGTTAGGTTTCCAGTCCCGTGACACAACTTCCTTCACTTGATTATTGCCGCGAGGCTCTTGATGCCTCCGGCACTGCGGCGCCGGGAGCCAGTAAAGAGGATAGCTCCTGGGTCGTACCGTTTCGCGCGTCAGGGACCAGGCCGCCTTTGTTCTTCGCATGTGCCGGCGGCGGTGACGCACTCGATTACCGGGATCTTGCGGCCGCATTGCCGGAAGACCAGCCGGTCTACTCCTTTGGCCTTCCAAAACAGCCCGTGCCGGGACAATTCCCGACAGTGGAATCGATCGCCGCAATTTACGTGAAAAAGATACGGGAGATTCAGAAACGCGGGCCGTACTACCTCTGCGGTCACTCCTTTGGCGGCCTGGCAGTTTATCACATGGCCGTGCTCCTGGCTGAACAGGGAGAAGAGACCGGCCTGCTGGCGCTTTTGGATACCGAGCACCCTTCCTATACCAGCATTTTGCCCTTGCGGAAGCGGGTGGCCTTTCATCTCACTTACGTTCGAGACCGGATTGCCAAGTATAGCCGCAACCTGCTCCAAGGCAGGATCGACCGGATTGCTGACGATGCCTATGCCCTCTTCATCGGCAAATATAGAAGGCTAGCCTGGGCAATCGGGCGGCGGCTTTTCCCGGCTTTGGGCCGGGAGATGCCTAGCCAAATTCGTACGAATACTCTCGTCTTGAAATCGGCTTTGCGGACTTACACTCCGCCTGAATTCGGGGGCCGCGTCGTGCTCTTCAATGTCTACGGCCGCACGCCTGAGTACAAAGTGGACCCGCTATTGGGATGGAAGAGGTGCGTGACCGGCACGATCGATTTGAAAGTGGTGCAAGGGGACCATTACTCATTGCTCCACCCGCCTCATGTGCATGATTTGGTAACCAATATGCTGCCATATCTGGGCAGTCCGGAGCGCGCTTTTCCGGCGGGAGGAAGCTTAGCGTGCTCATCGACTTCTCCGTCGTTATTCCCACCTATCGCAGACCTGAGCTGCTGAAGGGCGCAATCAAAAGCGCCTTAACTCAGGAAGGCGTAACGCTTGAGGTTCTTGTTGTTGACGACTGTCCCGATGCTTCGGCACGAGACTCCGTCC
>JBAUNL010000412.1:0-9141 GCA_049579205.1 Rhodomicrobium sp.
TCTTCCACGGAGTTGCCTGGATCGCATATTCCTTATCGGTTCACCCCAGACCGGCACCACAGCGCGCTTGACGCCGGCGGATGCATTTGCCGCGAATTTCCGCTGATCTCGTATGCTAGTGCTAGTCCTTAAATTTATCGATCGTCGCTATCGCGAATTTTGAGCGGGAGCAGGCCGGATTTAAGCAAATATCTTTAATCCAGACCTCACCGTCACCGATCATCGCGCCATCGCTATTGAGGAACAAGGAGGGAAACTGGCATCCCATTACGGCGTTTCTGATTTTGTCAGAGAACACTAAATTCCTGAATTTCTTCAGATCTTGTAATGAGGAGACTTCGGTCCTCATGCTTTCATCTATAAGCAGTAGCGGAGCCGATGACACCTCCCACAAGGTGGAAAGATCGCGCGACTCGTAGCTGGATTGGAGCCTGTGGAAGGTTGTCCAAAGGCGGTCGAGATTATAGCCGAGTTCCGCCGCCCGTTTGCGGAACTCCTCAGGTACAGCCGGCATCGGCATGGCAGCCTCGCCGTCGATTGCCAAGGCCCTTGCAGGCAGCAATTCTGCCGCAAGTGCCGCAACGGCCGGCGCCCAAAACGCCAATACGGTTCTGCGGTGGATCATCTTCTTCTCCGCCGATGGCTCGTCATAGTTTCGAAGCCATGGATGATGGAGGTAGACCGGTTCGAACGGCTTCAACATTTCGCACCGCTCGTTTGCCAACTTCGCTATACCATTTTGAATTGCGCAGGTCCTGTGCAGCCTGGTCCCACTGATTTGCCTTCACGGCATCTATAAAGCTCTCGAATTTTGAGAGCCTGGCCTCGCCTAAATTGAAGGCCAGGTCTGCGAGTACCGTTTGACGTGCGGGATCATACTTATCGAAATCGGGGAACAACGTCCGGGCCGAGTTCACTGCTGCTTTCGAGTCAGCGGCTAGAAGCTCCCTTACTTGGCTTTCGGAAAGGCTCTCTTTCCCCGATCGAACAAGGTCATAGTCTGCACCAACCGACCTGATGGCCTCGCGGGCTCCGGGACGTTCCAGATTGAAGCCAACGCCGACAGTCGGGATCCCCTTGCTGTCATAATATCGCTTCGGCCGGTAGCCTTCGTTGAGGGTTATGTACCTGCTTAGCTGATTCTGATCGACTGCCATCCAATCCGCCATGGTCCACTAATAGGGAGGGAAGCGCTCGGATCTTTATTGCCGGCCGGTCTTTTAAGTTCCAAACACGCCGCGTGGAGGCTTGGCAAAGTCCAACGCCTCGAGCCACCTTGCGAAAGAATTAAAAAACCAAGTTAAGAGCCAGTAATTGAATAAAGATCTTGCCGGGCAGAGAATGGAATGCAGCTCGGTCAGCCCAGCTTTTCTCATCTCTAAGAATATAAAGGAGCTAAAACATGCATCTCCCTATGAAAACCCTGATACTCCCTGCGGCGGCGTTGATGATCGCCTTCGCGCCCCATGCGCAAGCGGCGAACCTCGCTTCTCTGGAATTTCAGACTCAAGCGAACAAACTCCTACATCCCATCGTGCAAAAACAGCTGAGGTCGAAGAAATCGGCAGCCAATCAGCCCAAAGGCAACCCGCTCCGTCATCCCCACCGCCTTGCCCGCGGCTCTGCAAATCCAAACCGGCTTTCGGATATGAGGCATTAATCGTCCTGAGCTAACAAGCCTCGATGTGGCTCAAGTTGAGGCGAACATGCCTTAGAGACGCTTGCCTTTAGGAGGTCTCGATGCGCTGGTTATATTTAGCGGTCATTGTGTTGTTCGCCGCCGCTACGATTATCTTCGCATTCCAGAACCTCGAGACCGTCACCGTCTCCTTCTTCCGTTTCGGTATCACGGCTCCTCTGGCGATTTTGGTCTTCGTCGTCTATGTGCTGGGGGCGCTAACAGGCGGCAGCCTGATCGCGCTGCTGCGCCGATCTTACGCACGTACCCGCCATCACTCTCATCCAAGTTAGGATGAGAGCCGCGATGTTCGCCGTTGAAAGCGCGGTCCAGCACCGCAGTTTTTTTCGTTCGCAGAAGTGGGGTCACTCGCGCTTGAGGAAGTGGCAAGAACCGGGTCGGCTGCGATTTTGCGCGGCTATGTAATCAATTTGAAGCATTGATGTTTTTGACGTGCATTTAACGGGTAACAGACGCTGGCTTTGACGCTCGATCCTTATCGTAGCTCCGTTGACCTGACCCAGGAGCGCACTATGAGTAAGACCAACAACGCGATGCTAAGCCGCCCATTTCCCGAATTATCGTTTTCTACAGACGCGAAAAACCAAGAAGAAGCGACTCTCAAGAATGCGATGGTGTTTACTTTAGTGGCGTTCGCCGCTTCCCTTGCCGTAGTTCTCGCGGTCGTGCTGCTAGGCGAAGCGCTCCTCGGCGTAGGCGTCTAACTAATTTAGCCACCGAAGGGGACGCCCATAGTGCCGGCGCAAATCCGTTGGCTCCGTTTTAGCCAGGTATCTTTAAACTCTCAGATGAAGGCTTACACCTCAGCCTGAAGGCAAAGGAACCCTATGCGCTCGTGGTCTGACGCGGTATTGGATTGAATGGCGGCATGCTCAGCATATCTCGGAAATTGAGCGCGGAAATATGCCTGCCGGGAAGCTTTCGAGACGCGACGGGGCCAATCCCCAGGCTTTCTCGTCTAACGATAGGGACAGATTTCACGGGCACCTTTTCCGCCTCGATCGCGAAGCGCGGCGCGATAGGTTTGGTTGCTGCTTCTTGGATGACGATTTTCTCGAGCGTTACGTCCAAAATATCGACTTCGGGAACACTGCGCTTTGGGGTCTTCTGATCGCGGAGGACGTCAGAGCTTTAGCGGAACTGAGATCCTTGACGCCGGAATGGGCAAGCCAAGCTGAACTGATACTCACGGTTGAAACTGCTTGGCGAGAGCGGAGATTTGGTAACGCTCTCTTTAAGCAAGCTGCTTTCTGGGCACAGGAACATGGGATTAGAGAACTCTATACTCACTGCGACCTGGCAACCAGGTGCTCTCTTGGTCTCTTAAGATTTCTCAGCAGCGAAGGCCAATCTGAGCCAGCAGGGCCATTAGCAGTGTTCGAATTGCAGGCTCTCGGAAACGAACCCGTAAGCATTCTGCCTAGCGAGGGGGCCATATTGGTGCGGCTTGCAAAGCCGGGGTAACCGTCTGCGGCATACCGCCTCCGACGGTGGTGGTTTGCGTCCCTCGCCGCGGTCCCCGACGCGCTCCATATATTTTAAGCACGCCAGAGGCGCCACCGCCGAAGGCCCGGCGAAGCAGCGCAGTTTTTTTTTGGTGGCAGAATTAAGAGCCTATCAAGTATGCGCCTGCTAGCTTCGGCTCCGCCCCTGGAACTAGAGAACGCCATGCCCTGCCGGAAGCCCTCCTTCGTCTTGACGCTCTCATGCAAAGACGGGCCTGGAATCGTGGCTGCCATTGCAAGCCTGCTCGCCGAGAATGGCTGCAACATCACCGATAGTGCTCAGTTCGGCGACGTGAAGGCCGGCCGCTTTTTTATGCGCCTGTCGTTTTCTTCGCCTGAACATACGAACCGGGATGGGGCGCTGAAGCTTCTCGCACCTGCGATCGAGAAATTCGCCATGACTGCGAATGTCTACCCGGTTGCCGAGCGGACCCGGATGCTGATCATGGTCTCGAAGCTCGGGCATTGCCTTAACGATTTGCTCTACCGGCACCGTATCGGTGCGCTCCCGATCGAGATTCCAGCTATCGTCTCGAATCACCGCGACTTCTACCAGCTCGCTGCCAGTCATAATATTCCCTTCCATTATTTGCCGGTCACGCCTGCGACCAAGCAAAAGCAGGAACGCCGGCTCCTCGAAATTATTGAGGACGAGAAGATCGAGCTGGTGGTGCTTGCGCGTTATATGCAGGTGCTATCGGAAGAGCTGTGTGAGAAGCTGGCGGGGCGGGTCATGAACATCCACCATTCATTTCTGCCAAGCTTTAAAGGCGCAAAACCGTATCATCAGGCGCATGCTCGCGGCGTAAAGCTCATCGGAGCCACCGCCCATTACGTCACCCGCGAACTCGACGAGGGTCCAATCATCGAACAGGAGGCCGCCCGCGTGGACCACTCGATGTGTCCCGACGATCTCGTGCATATCGGCAGGGATGTTGAAAGCCTCGTGCTCGCGCGAGCTGTGAAATGGCACGTGGAGCACCGCGTTTTGATCAACGGCAACCGGACAATTGTTTTCCGCTGAACGGCTTCGAAAATGCCCAAGAAGGCCGTTAAATCTCAAATTAAGCGGGATTTTGAACGCTTCGAAAAAATCCTAACAGCTTCCTTGAGTTAGGACCTGGCTCGCTCTCTTATAAGCTTAATCCCTGCCTAAAATTCTTAGCCCGCTAAATTATTTACGCCCAACCGTAATTTTTCTCTTGTAATGGGGGGCGATGCAATGCACATACCCCCCCTGTTCACATCTGGACATCTACTGGTTGGGGAGGACGCCATCATGGCATTCCATGACGCCCTCTTCCAATTGGGGATGGACTTGGATCGAGGTTCAAGCACCGCCCAAACGGAAGAAAAGCATACCCTCGCAGTTACGCATTCGGACTCCGAGGTTCAGAAGGACTACTTCTGCGAGCGTAACGGCGTCAAATTCGCCGGGACGCACCTTCTTGTCGACGTGCTGAATGCGCGGCGGCTCGACGACATAAGCCACATCGAACAAACCTTCAGACAATGCATTGAGGTATCGGGAGCCACGCTTCTGCATATCCACTTGCATCATTTTACGCCCAATGGCGGAGTGTCTGGAGTGGCGGTGCTGGCGGAATCACATATCTCGATCCACAGTTGGCCAGAATACGGCTACGCCGCCATTGATATTTTTATGTGCGGCGATACCCAGCCACATCTGGCAATCGAGGTGATCCGGCAGGCGTTCGAAGCAGATGAGGTTATCGTGAAGGAAGTTCTGCGCGGGCAGGAGGCCGCCACGCAGATAAAGCTGGCCGCTTAGCTGGTCATGCCGGCGAAGATTGGGCTTCGCCTCAAACAAATAGAAATGTAAGCCGGGCCTGCGCGCCCGGCTCATTGTTTGCGCGGCTGTTGCTGAATGCCCTTCAATCGATTATTTCGTCTCGAGACGTGGCCGCGGAGGGGACGGGGGAATGTCTGATCGAATGCTTTATCTCGAAGATCTGAGCCCTGGCATGAAGTTCAAGGGCGGGCCGGAGAAGCTGACCGAAGCCCAAATCATCGCCTTCGCGAAGCAATATGACCCCCAGCCTTTTCACACCGATCCTGAAGCGGCAAAGAACAGCGTTTTTAAAGGTTTGGCCGCGAGCGGATGGCAGACAATCGGCGTGACCATGCGGATTTTGGTCGAATCCGTGCCCTTGGCAGGCGGGATCATAGGCTTTGGCGGCGAAATTGCGTGGCCACAGGCAGCACGTCCCGGCGACGAGCTATCGATCGAATGTGAGGTCCTGGAAATAACGCCATCGCGCTCGAAGCCGAATCAAGCCGTTGCAACGTTGCGGACGACGACATTCAATCAAGATGGGAAAGCGGTGCAGGTGCTGACCTCGAAGAACCTGGTGTTCAAGCGCGGCCATGTGCCGGGGCAAAGCGTGTAGCTGGCCAATGCAATTTGGCCCCGCCAAGGCGAGGCCAAAGATAAAGGGGTTCTTCGATATTGTAGACCGCTCCAGTGCCGTCCCCGCGAAGGCGGGGACATTTCATGGCAGAGCAAGGTATTACATGGATTCCCGCTTTCGCGGGAATGACAATAAAGCGGTAACGATTTTTGGCGGCTGGTACTACTTGTTGATTACGGCTGCCCCTACCTCGCAGACCGCCAGATCCTGCGAGCCCGTGCCGCCGGAACATCCAATCGCGCCGATCATCTTGCCTGCCTCGACCAGAGGAATACCGCCGCGGGAAGCGATGACGTCATCAAGCGTCGTGATATATTTCACGTCTTTCAACTGGAGGGCGTCCTCGAAGAGCTTGGTCGGCCGGCGGAATTTGACTGCCGCCCTGGCCTTGTGCTCGGCGATCGTGATCGAGGCGAGCTGAGCGCCGTCCATGCGCAGGAAGGCCACGAGATTGCCACCGGAATCGACAACGGCGATGTTGAGGGGCCACGCCTTTTTAGCTGCCTCCGCCTCCGCCGCCTTAATCACCGATTGGGCGTGTTCGGCCGTAATGGGCGCCCCATAGGGGACGTTGAACGGCATTTTTTCCGGTATGGCATCGAGCGGGTTGGAAGCTGCCGGCGCTTGCGCGTTCGCTGCGCCTGCTGAAACCGCGAAAGCGAACAGGGAAGCGGCTAGTCCACGAAACAACATAAGTCCCTCCCATAGGGTTTGCAGAGGAGCCCACTATAGCGTGGGCATTCCAGGAGTCGACTGGATTAGGGTTGTCTCATCGTCATGGGGACCGCTCCTCTAACGGTTGAGCGGCCCCTCTGCTTACCCCTCTATGCTTCCACTGTTGGGGTGCTGAAGAAGCTGTGGATCACGTGCCAGAGCTTATGCCGGTGCGCTCCAGCCATCCCGCCGGCGTGGGTCATGCCCGCAAGCATCGTGAACTGTTTGTCTTTTGTGGCCAGCTCCCCGAAAAAGCGGAGCAATTCGGCCTCGCTTGCGTTGCCATCATGCTCGGGGCGCGTAATTCCGACCGCACAGCTAAGCTTCTTTGGATCGACCAAAGGAAGCTTGGTTGCCATGTCGAGATAGGTGCCCGTTGGCACGCTGTCGTCGAACTTCAATTCATAGTCAGCGACGGCCCTGACGATGGCCTGGTCCGTCGCTCCGGCCACATCCCGGTTGAAGATGCTTTCGATCTGCTGCATCCCGAAGGGCCGGCGCGGATGCGATTTGTAGAAATCAACCTGCTTGCGGCGGCGGTCGATTTCGGGCGCGTTTTCGCCAGTATATGTGAAGGCGTGCAGAATGAGGCGGCTGACGCGATCGCCTGCGGTTTGCGCGAAGGCCCCTGCGCGAATGGCACCGGAGGACTCGCCAAAGAGAAAGACCGATTTCCGGCCTGTCTTCTCCTCAACGAGTGGCATTACAGCCTTCAGATCCTCAACCCCACTTGCAATATCGGAGTTGCTGTCCGTGCGATCCGACAAGCCATAGCCTTCATGGTCCATGGTCCACACGTCGTATCCAAGGCCCGCGAAGTGGTCCATTGAGGAGTATCCGGTGCGGCCATGCACGATCAAATCGTAGGTCCCACGCCCAGATAGGCTCGATCCGTGAACGAGGAAAAGTACCGACTGCGGCCCGGTCGCTGGCACAAGGCGCTTGCGGTAAACGTAGAGTTTGAAGGAGCCTTTTTTCGCCCAATGCTCTTCAGACTGGATCGCGGGCTGCGATGCACCGAATGCGGGCGCCAGCGCTGATCCTGTCAGCATTGCCGCTGTTCCTCCGAGCACAGAGCGGCGCAGAATCCCAAAATGATCCATGACGGTAGCTTCCCTCTTTTGTGTGATGGCCTAAACGTCGATGAGCTGGCGCCCTAAAAGGGCATTCGCATCGGTTTCTGCTCCACTGGCGCCATAGTTGATGCGTTTCCCTTCAGGGCCGAGCCGGAGGCTGCAAAAAGCCGATGCGACTCCCGGATCGCCCTGACGAATAAGGAGCGCCGCCTGCAGCATGAGCGCCATCGTCTCGGCGATATGGCGAGCCGCCGCCTCAGGCGCGTTCCCGTTTCTGGTAGCGCTCGCGAAATAATCGAAGCTTTTGTCAAAGTTGGGATCTGTGCCGCGAGCCGGCTCAACTTCAGCGAAATAAACTTTAAGCGCATCCGGATCTTTTTGGAGGGTCCGCAAAATATCGAGTGCAATCACATTGCCGGAACCTTCCCAGATCGCGTTCAGCGGAGCCTCGCGGTAGTAACGCGCCAGCGGAGCTTCCTCGACGTAACCACCGCCGCCAAGGCATTCGAGACACTCATAAACGAATTGGGGCGTGCGTTTGGACACCCAAAACTTGCCCAGCGCAACCCCGAGCCTCGCGAAGCTTCGCTCACCGGCAGTTTCGCCATCGAAGGCGCGTGCGACACGCATTGTCAGCGCTGCCGCGCCCTCATAATCGGCGGCGAGGTCCGCTACCACTGCGCGCATCAGCGGCTGATCGATGAGCGTTTTCTGAAACGCGCGGCGATGCCTTACATGGTGAACCGCTTCCGCTAAAGCCCGGCGCATGATGCCGAGCGAACCCGCCGTGGTATCAAGCCGCGTGTAATGCACCATGTCGATGATGGTGGCGACGCCGCGGCCCTCCTCTCCTATCATTTGCGCAAAAGTATTGTGATATTCGATTTCCGACGACGCGTTCGACTTGTTACCGAGCTTGTCCTTCAATCGCATGATATAGAACGCGTTGCGCTCACCATCAGGCTTGATGCGCGGCACCAGGAAGCAACTCAGGCCCTTATCGGTGTAGGCAAGCGTCAGGAACGCATCGCACATGGGCGCCGAACAAAACCATTTATGCCCAACGAGCCGGTAATCTCCGCCCGGGCCTCCGGCGCCGAGGGGAAAAGCACGCGTGGTGTTAGCGCGCACATCGGAGCCGCCTTGCTTCTCGGTCATTGCCATGCCGAGCGTCACACCCTTCTTCTCAGACATAGGCCGCAGCGGCGCATCATAGATGCCGTTCGCGATCTTCGGCTCCCAAACGGCAGCGATTTCGGGCTGATGCCTGAGTGCCGCCACGCTCGCATAGGTCATGCTGATCGGGCACATGGTCCCTGCTTCGGCTTCGCTCATCAGAGCGAGCATCGCCGCGTGTGCCACATGCTGACCGGGCCGCTTTTCACCCCAGCCGATGCTATGGATGCGATGCTCCATGGCCAGCGCCATCAGCTGGTGATAGGCAGGATGAAACTTCACCTCGTCGATGCGACGCCCATAGCGATCGAAGGTCTGTAACTCGGGCAGATAGCGGTTCGCGTCTTCTCCCCATTGCAGCACTTCTTCCGAGCCTGCCAGCGCGCCGAGCTTGGAAAGCGGCTCGTCGACCCATTCCCCGCCATAGCGCCGGGAAGCATCGCGCAGCGCGGCGTCCGTCTCATAGAGGTTCCGCCCCGCGAAAGGAGGCGGCACATTGGTGACTTCGTGGGTTTCGAGATGGGTTTGCGGGGCGTAGG
>JBAUNL010000413.1:0-36983 GCA_049579205.1 Rhodomicrobium sp.
TGGGTTCGCCAATATAGCGGAATTCTACTCGCCTCAGGCACGACACTGGTTCTAACGAGAAACATCGGCTTCGCGGTCCTTGCGGGAATGCTCACTTATTCGGTGATGTCAAAGTTTGGCTGGTTTCGTGGGGGTGGGAACTGGCGCACCGTCTCCGGCAGGCTTTCAACGGTGCGGACCACCTATCTGGAAATGTCTCTGGATCATTCGACAGGCGTAATGTCCGGCAGGATGCTAAAAGGGAAGTTTGCCGGCCGCGCGTTCTCGGATTTTACTGCCGCAGAGCGCCACGATTGCTTTATGGAGCTGCGATCGGCCGATCCCCAAGGTGCACAGCTATTCGCGGCCTATTTCGATCGTGTGTCTCCGGGCTGGAACGGTGGGCCAGGCCGGGGTGCGCGCGGCAATGGCGCCGCCCAGGGCATGGGGATCGACGAGGCCTATCTGGTGCTTGGTCTTAATCCGGGGGCGAAGCGGGATGACATTCTAGCTGCGCACCGTAGCCTCATGAAGCGGACCCATCCGGACCAGGGCGGCTCGACTTATCTGGCGGCAAAGGTTAACGAGGCGAAGGACGTCCTTTTGCGTAGCGTCAGGGCTTAGCAACGCCGGGCCTGAAAACTTCGTAATTCTTGCTAAACATAGCGTAGGTCCGTTACTCCTCCACAGGTAAGTTCAAGGAGGATCGACAAGATGGAATCGCCTCTGCCTACGCTTTTGCTGCTCCTGCCAGCCCTATTTATCTTCGCAATTTTCGTGGGAAGCTTCTTCACCGTCAACACGGCAGAGGTCGCCGTTGTCGTTCGCTTTGGAAAATTTCTTCGTATCGCCGAACCAGGTTTGAATTGGAAATGGCCCGTGATCGACAGCATCGCGGGCAAAGTCAGCCTTCGCGTCAACCAGATTACGCTGACCATGGAGACGAAGACCAAGGACAATGTGTTTGTGACGATTCCGATTTCCGTTCAGAACCGCGTTCGCCCTGAGAAAGTCTTCGATGCGTATTACAAGCTTTCCGATCCCGTGGCGCAAATACAGTCCTATGTCGAGCAAGTGATACTTGGTCACGTTCCTGGAATGACACTTGACGAAGTCTTTGCCAGCCAATCCGGGATTGCGGCAGCGGTTAAGCTTGAACTCGATACCGATATGGCCGGTTTCGGCTACGAGATTGTCAATGTGCTCGTCACCGATATCGTGCCGGATGCGAAGGTCAAATCGGCCATGAACGATATCAATGCGGCCCAGCGTGAACAGGTCGCCGCAAATGCTCGGGGCGAAGCCGAAAAAATCCTGGTTGTTAAGAGAGCCGAAGCCGAAGCAGAAAGCAAAGCGCTGCAAGGACAGGGCATCGCAAACCAAAGGAGGGCCATCATCCAAGGCTTGCAAACCTCCATTGAGCAGTTTCAGAAAGTCGTGGGCGGCGCGACCACCTCCGAAGTCATGCAGCTGGTGCTTGTCACGCAGTATTTCGACACGCTGAAAACCATCGGTGAAAGCGACAAGACCAATACGCTTTTTCTGTCTCACTCCCCCGGATCGGTCAAAGATGTATCGGATGAGATCCTTCGGTCCATGCTCGTCGCAGAGCGGGCGAAGGCGTGAAATTTAAGCGATAGGCGTCATCCTGTGCTCGGCGCAGCTTTCGGCTTTCCGGCATCCGCGATAATTCGACACGGTCTAAGTATCCGCCGTTTCAAAGATTGCGTGAGACGGGAAGGTCGCAGCCGCTCACGCGGCATCGGCCGGGGTGTTTTGACACGGCGAGCATTCGACCGCGGCGGCAAACAGAGCCGTTATCTTTTTTATCAGCCACGCCAGCGCTTCAATTTCGCCAAAATCGTTCGATTAATCAACGTTCCTGTCGAATGCCTTGTGTTCGGGCTTTTGCGTCCCGGCTGGTGCGTACTGCATTGCAGTGGCGTATTCCGCAAGCGGCAGATTCGGGGCCGTAGCTCAGTGGCAGAGCGCCTGGGAAACCAGGAGGTCGAGGGTTCGATTCCCTTCAGCTTCACAATGCGACCAGCTCAGTGGTAGAGCACAGGACTGTTACTCCTGGGGTCGTGGGTTCGAATCCCACGTCGCCATCCGCCTGAAAAACGGATGCTCGTTTCCAAACGAGCAATGATTGGGGAAGCCGGCTGCTTCCTGCTGGTACTCCCGGTCCTTCAGGCTTCGGCCGAAAAGGAGCGGCAGATCGGCAAGCATCGATACGCTTTGCGCCTGCGCGGATACCGTCTCGTCGCGGAGCCCGCGCTCCAGGCACCGGCGCCTCTGGCTTCGGCCAGGGCGACGCACCTTGGAGCAGACCGCCGAGGGATGAGACTAAAGCGCGGACCCGCGTCATTGAAGTGGGAAGCGGCTGGCAGCCTTTTTATTTTGAGGAGCTTTTGGGAGTGTCTATTATGCGCGGCGTTGGTTGGTGGTCGGACGTAACCGTGAAGGACGATGAGCGAGCATTTTTGGCTCGTGATGGCCGCTTCGTGGATCTTCTTGGGCCAGGGCGTCACCGGAAATTCGATTGGACCCGCCGGCTGACTGTCGACGTGGTGAAAGTCGTTCGGACTGAGATCCTAGCCGAAAAAGCGTTGCTATTGGAGAAGACACATCCAGAGGTGGCGAAAGAGCATTTTGAGATCGTACAGACCAGCCCCACGGAGGTCGCCATTATTTCCTTCGACGGGGAACCGAAACACGTCGTGCCGCCCAACGCCACCCGCGCATACTGGAAAACCCTAACTGGTGTTCAGGTCGAACGCATCGATACCGCCGCCGAGGTCCGCGTTGCTAAGCACTATCTCGATAAACTAGAGGCTGCACGTACCCCCATCGTCGCTCAAGCGATAATCGAGGCTCACGAGGCGGGGCTATTATTTCTCGATGGAGAGTTCAAAGAGCGGCTCAGCCCTGGCCGGCATGCGTTCTGGTCGGTGGGCCGCACCGTAAGGATTACCAAGGTCGACCTGCGCCCGCAGCCTCTTGAAGTGACGGCGCAAGAAATCCTGACGAAGGATCGCGTCGGCATCCGGGTAACGCTTACGGCGTTCACAAGGATCACCGATCCGGAGAAGGCCGCTTTAGCAGCCTCCGACGTGCAGAATACGCTCTACCGGCTCGTACAATTTGCAATCCGGGAGGTTGTGGCGACGCGCACGCTCGATGAAATCCTCGCTGCTCGCGATACGATCGACAACGAAGTGCGCGCATACGTCTCTGAGCGGGCAAAGGCGCTCGGGGCGGAGATCGGCGAGATCGGTGTTAAGGACGTGATCCTTCCGGGCGACATTCGTGACCTTCTAAACAAGGTCGTAGAGGCCGAGAGGGTTGCGAAGGCAAACCTGATCCGCCGGCAGGAGGAGACGGCAGCAACGAGATCGCTGCTTAACACCTCGAAGCTCCTCGAAAACAATCCCCTTCTCTTGCGGCTTAAAGAGCTTGAGGCCCTTGAGAAGCTCGTCGAAAAGGTCGGCCGCATTGACCTGCACACAGGGGCAGGCGAGGGTGGTTTTGACGCGCTGTTATCGAACCTCTTTAAGTTGGGACCCGGCAGGGAGGACAAGGGGCCCCCGAAAAGTTGAATGGGTGATATGGCGACTGCTTGCTTTGCAGTCCGCCAGCGGCAGCGCCATGAACGGCTATCGACGGCGGGCCGGATTGGCGCAGTCCTCGGAGGGAGGCGCTGTTCTAAAGCGCTTATGCCAGCCTGCTTTGAGGCCAGCCATAACAAGAGAACGGAGTCATCAGCTACCAACGGTTTCGACGGCCGCTGGAGACGGCACTTCGCAGCCGCTCACGCAGCACCGTCCGGGCTGCTTGGACACGCGCTTGCCCTCCTCAATGATGCCGCGGTCGAGAAGCTGTTCAACCAGGCTCATCTTCTCCCTAACTGGATAGTTCCGCCAGATTTCGCGCTTCATGGCCTCGGGCGAACCCCCGCCGTGGAGGGAAATCACCGAGTACCAGCCGCCTTGATGGGAGACCGTCAGATCCTCGATAAAGCGCGCCACCTCCATGCGCTGCTGCGCCGGGATGTCCTGCCGCCCGCCCAGAACCGCCGTCAATGAAGCTGCGGTTTCCGGATTGTGATCCTCGTCCGGGCTTGGCAATGCGACGATAAGGCCGCCGGAGACGTAATGTGCGAGCTTGTGCATTTCGTAGATTTTGGTGGCGAGTAGAAGCTTGCCGATGTTCGCGAAGACGGCATCGGGCATGACCGAGCCAGCCGGGTCTTTCGTGCAGTAGACGGATGCTGCCACACCGCAGGCGTAGAACCCCTCGGTAATCGTGATGAGGTCCACCATGGCATCGCGAATATGGCCGTGGTGATCCGGGTCAAGGCCGTTCGCTTCGGTCATCAGCGCCCCCGCTCCTATCAGCAAGTCGCCAAACCCGGCCCGCGCGCCAATGCAGGAGTGCCTGTGATGCGTAGCATAGGATGTGGTCAGAAACCCGCCCTCCCCGGTCTCGCCCGCAAGAAAGACCCGGCTGTGAGGCACGAATACATCGTCAAAGATGACCACGCCCGTAGATTGGCCGTATTTCGCCGAGAACTTGGCCGCGGCTTCCCCTGGGCGACCAGCGGGGCGCGCGACTATTGTGACCCCGGGCGCATCCACTGGCACCGCGCAACAAACCGCGAATTGCGCCTCTTCCTTGCCATGCGTGCGGCAAGGCATAACCAAAAATTCATGCATATAAGGCGCACCAGTGACGATGGCCTTGGTGCCCCGAATGATAATGCCATCCTTGCGGCGCTCCTTGATGTGGACATAGACATCCGGGTTGGCCTGCGCTCCTGCCCTTAGCGAACGGTCGCCCTTCGCGTCGGTCATGGCGGCGCCCAGCGTCAAATCGCGATCCTGAACCTCATGCAGATAGGAGAGAATGCGGCTGTGATAGTCCGTCCCGTGGGTATCGTCGGTTCGCTTTGAGGCCTGGAAGATTGCATTGAGTGCGTCATGCGAGAGGTAGCGCTGCGCGCAGCCGCAAATTTGGCAAACCAGGCGGACGGCTTCCAGCTTGTACAGGAGGTCCGCGGAAGTCTCGTCGATATGGAGCATCCGGTTCACGGTTTTGCCTGACGTGCTCTGCTTCGCCGTCATCAAAACTTGATGTTCGGGTTTGTGCGCGAAGTCGTAGGTGATCCCGACGGCATTGATGCCCGGCGCGAGCAACGGCTCATCCGCGACGCTCTCAACAACCCTGCCGTTCACGAATACGCGCGGCCTGTAGGCGCGAAGGGATTCACGATAATCGCTAGCGGTCATGAGCATGGGCGCCTCCTGGCCTGTTGCCCATAAATTTGAACGGTGTTAGAAAATTCGTCAAGCGTGTTCGAGGCGCAAGAAATGCCGGTGAGAGGGGCCGCAAGACAGGGACGAGTGGAGGCCATAAATGGTCTCAAGCGGAGCCTCATCCTTGACGCTGCCAGGAAGGTTTTCGAGAGGGACGGGCTTGAGGGCGCGTCGCTCCGGGCTATTGCCGCTGAAGCTGGATATACGCCAGCGGCTCTCTATTTTCATTTCGCTTCCAAAGAAGCGATCTACGCCGAGATGCTGGAGGCATCGCTTTCGAGCCTCCGGGCGCTTGTCGAAAAGCGCATGTCAAACGAGCAGAGTCCGCGAAAACGTTTCCGCGCGGCCGCTTTTGCTTTCTTTGATTTCTACGCAAAAAACCCGCGTGAACTGGACCTCGGTTTCTACCTGTTTCGCGGCGGGATGAAACCAAAAGGTCTAGGGCGCGAACGTGACAAGGCCCTTAATGCGGCTCTCGCAGCGGCGTTAAGGCCGATCGCGATGGCTGCCGAAGAGCTGGGAGCGACCACTAACGAAGCCAAAGTTCTTACGGTTGAGATCTTCGCGCATGCGGCGGGGCTCTTGCTTTTGTCTCATACGCGCAGGATCAGGATGTTCGGCGTTCGCGCGCCCGAACTCATGACGCAGTACATCGATGGCTGCATTGGTCATCTGGAAGGAAAGCCTCAGCATGCTAACGATGAGAGCTGAAACCTCAACGCTGTTGGTGATCGATTTCCAGGCCCGGCTCATGCCTGCAATAGCGAATGCCGAAGAGGTGGTTGCCAACGCGAGGCGGCTTCTAGCCGCGGCGGCTCTTTTCAACATCCCCATCCTTTTTACGGAGCAGAACGCTCAAGGGCTTGGCTCGACGATCGAAGACCTTTCGGCGCCTCCCGGTGCTATTGCCCACAAGGTGACTTTCGATGCTTGCCGCTCCCCCGGCTTTCTCGAAAGGCTTGGCAATAGGCCGGACGTAACGGTTGCCGGCTGCGAAGCGCATGTCTGTGTGCTTCAAACCGTTCTTGGGCTTCTGGACGCGGGTCGGCGCGTGTTTCTTGTCAGGGATGCGGTGGGAGCGCGCACCTCAGAGAGCAAGGAGACCGCGATCCGCCGGATGGAGCGGCACGGCGCCGAAATTGTAACGACCGAAATGGCCGTGTTTGAATGGCTCGAAACCAGCGAAAATGCCCATTTCCGTGGGGCGCTGTCGCTGGTGAAGTGAATCACAGCGTTCAGCCTTAGCTTTGCGGCATTAACGGCGCCGCTGTTTTCTTTTTGCCGCGCGAACTGGCGTAAGCTAATTGAATAGAAGAACGCAGCGCGCAAGAGCGCTTCGGCCTGGCGAGGTTTCTATGTCTATGGGCGTCCGCTTGGTGGCAGTTGGCCTCGTTCTCGGCACGCTCTGGGATCTTCTCACGACATTTCGCGGCGTGGCCGATTTCTTCGACTTGCCCCTCGATCCGAATATCAACCCAAGCCAATTTGCCTTTGGGCTCGTCGTTACGATGGTAATTTTCGGATTCGTGATCGCCACTCATCTGATCTGGAACTTGCATTCCAGCGATGCCCCGGCGCTTGTCCTGAAGGCAGCCTGGGGCGCCTGCGTTGTCATAGACCTCTTCACATCTTGGGAGGGAACAAAGCATTTCGTCTTTTATGGAGACGATGGCGATGCAGTCAGAGGATTAGGGTTAGCGGTGGTAACGGCCCTGATCGTATCGTCCACGATTTTTCTGTCGAAGTTGCTGCTGGCCGGCGAAGGGGGCAATAAGCCTCTTCTATTCTAAACGTTCCTTCGGAAGCTTTGAGCGCAACGCCGCCTAGCGCGCATGACGCAGATAGGCAAGGCGAAACATACGCCTTGCCCTGGCCAGAGTGGAGAGCACTGCGGCTTATTCAGCTGCGTGCGAGGTTTGCGTGTTCATGCCTTCGAGCCTTGGCGCCGACGCAATTGGGTCCTCGGAACGGCGGGATTTACCCTCGAAGAAGGCGCCCTGTTCGATGGCCAACGACTTGTGGAAGACGTCGCCCTCAACGTGGCTGGATGCTTGCAGCGTAACACGGTTTCCGCGGACCGATCCCATGACACGTCCGCGCACCACCACATCCTCGGCCACAATGCCGCCGGTGATCTGCGCCTTCTCCCCCACAATAAGCGAGGAGCAGTGAACGTCGCCTTGGATCTGCCCATCGACCTGCACTTCGCCTCTGGAAAGAACGTTTCCCGCGACGGTCAGATCTTCGCCGATGATCGAGGGTGCCATCCTGTCCGGCCCCCTGAAAGTTGGCGGTTTGGGAGCATACGAAGGCTGGGCGCCTGGGCCGCCTTGCCCCGGTCCTGCGCCCATCGGAGCTATGCCCTGGGAAGAGAGAGGCTGACCGCCAATGGCTTTGCTGGTGGTCTTCGTAATCGGCTTTTGCTGGTCAAAATTACTCATGTCCGTCTCTGGCTTTTTGCTGAACATTGGCAACGTCTCCGGAGCAATGCGAGGCGCGGCGCTTCCTTGTAGGGCACAGTTTACGCTATTTCAATGTTATTAATCGGTCTTGTGGCCGCAGGTTGCGGGCTGGCGCCAGAACATGCCCCCCAAGGAGCCCTAGTGATACTCCTTCAATACCTCCAATACCTCTTCAGTGTGTCCAGGAACCTTGACACCTCTCCATGCCTTCAAAACTTTCCCATCGGGTCCGATCAGAAATGTCGATCGCTCAACCCCCATGTAGGATTTGCCATACATCTTCTTTTCGGCCCAAACGCCATAGGCATTGATCGCTTCCTTATTCTCATCGGCGAGTAGGGTGACCTGTAGTCCATACTTGTCACGGAATTTGGCATGCGATTTAACCTGATCCGGCGAAATCCCCATAATCTCCGTGTTCAGCTTGTCGAATTCTGGCTTGAGCTCAGTGAAGCTTTGAGCCTCTTTCGTGCATCCCGATGTGTCATCCTTGGGATAAAAGTAGACTATTTTATAGCGGCCTTTGAAGCTGCTGAGTTTCACGATTTTGCCTTCGGCGTCAGGCAACACGAAATCTGGGGCGGTATCGCCTTCGTTGATCATTATTTAGGGCCTTCCTTTTGTCCTTTTTTCCGGTCTATAGAAGCAGATGGTTCGAGGGGAAGCGGCCTGCACCTGCGCAAATGATTATGAAGCTGTCCGCTTTCCTAGATGTGCGGCGCCGGGCAAGGTTGCAAAACTATGCTCATGGGGGAAGCAAAATGCCAGGCAATATTCGGAAAACCTAGCGCGGCAATGCAAGCGCTATGAATGATTTTTATTCCCGGCCGGGGACGCGCCGGGCCCTTGTTCCACAAAAACAGGGCCGCGCGGCCGTTAAGGCCTCCGTCGTTCAGATTAATCTTGCGCGACTCTCGCACGGGGGGAAAGCCATTGCCGGCGCGATCCCTCAGCCGGTAAAAGCGGCGTCGCGTCACTCGATCCGGATCTGTGGCGGTGCTACCGCGGTTCTCGCTATTGTGGCACTTGTTGCTGTCGCGAGCCTTTATATTCGGTTGCTGGCCGGGCCAATGTCATTTTCGTTTTTGGTTCCATCCCTACAGCGGCAGCTCAACTCTCAAATGCAAGGCTATAGCTTAAGCATCGGCGATGCCATTTTGAGGCTGTCAAACAGCTGGGGACTTGAATTCCGCCTGGCGGATGTGAGCGTCGCCGGCGAGAACAATCAGGAGATTGCAAAGGCGCCATTTGCGTCGATAGGGGTCAGCGAAGCTTCGCTCCTAAAGCTTTCTCCGGCGGCTTCCAGCATCAATCTTATCGGTCCAAAGCTGCTGGTCTTTAACCTACCGGGCGGCGGTTTTGCACTTACCGCTCCACCAAGTAATCAGGCGCCGAATGAACCTTCATGGGGGACGGCCTATCGCAGCGGCGCAAGAGTTCACGCTCCGGGCATACCAAGTCAAACGGATGCGCCTGAAATCGCAGGGGTAAGGGAGCTCGCCCAACAGGCGCTCAATACGCAGGCAGGCGCCCCTCCATTCAACCCGGCGCTGTTGCTGCAGCGCTTGTTCTCGGCCCTTGAGAAGAGGGGCGGAGCCTCATCAGCCTTGGAGAGGATCGGACTCAAGGATGCAGTGATTTATTGCGCCGCCGAGAACGGTATTTCTAGCTGGCAAGTCGCTGATCTGCACTTCTCACTCGATGAGAAGAGCAACGGAAGTGCCTTGCGTGGTGAGCTGACGCTGGAACATGAGGGAAATGTTTGGCAGGCCTCATTTCGCGCCGTGAACAGCCCGTATAACAAGCTCTATTCTGTCACCGCATCCATCCACGACATTGTGCCGAGGACGATTTGGAGCAGCTTCCCCTCTTTTGAGCCACTGAAGCTGATCAATCTTCCGGTTAGCGGAGATGCTCATTTCGACATCAATTATCAGGGAGAATTGATTGGAGGTGACGCCGCAATTCAACTTGGAAGCGGACAGCTCTATGCCCCATTCGACGACAAGCATCCCGCAACGATCGATGAGGGCAATATCAAAGTAATTTACGATCAAGCGAGCCAGGCCTTTGTCGTAAAGCCATTCGAGCTCCGCTGGGAACAGAGCCTTCTCACGATATCCGGGAAAATCAGCAAGCACACCGATCCAGGCTCAAATCAAGTTTCCTGGATAGCCGATTTGGATGGTGGTGGTACCGTTCTGGGCGCCGAAGAATTTGGAGTGCGGCCAGTGGCGTTGGATGCGCTGAGATTATCCGCGAATTACCAAGTTGCTTCCGACACAATCAATCTTGATGAATTCACGATCCAAGGTGCCGGCGGTGGGGTTTCGATGAGAGCCCAAATGTCGGCGATCGGTAGCAGCGGTCCGATTACAGCTAGTGGCATCGTCTCCCCGATGCCGATCTCCTTCTTGAAAGCGATCTGGCCCACTTTTATTGCAAAGGGCGGACGGGAATGGGTTGGAAGCAACGTACCCTTAGGCCGCATCACTGGCGGAAGCTTCTCTGCCAATCTCAGTTCGGCAATGTTGGCCGGCCTGGACAAGGGGGGGGACGTCCCCGATTCCGCGGTCACCTTGCGGCTCCCTCTTTCCGGCTTACAAATTTATCATATCAAGGGGCTGCCGCCAATCATCACCAGGGACAGCATTGTTCGCGTGAATGGGCGCCGCCTTGTCTACGATATTCCAGGTGAATCAAGGATTGATGTGCCGAGCGGGCACTCGATCTCCTTCATGGATGGCCAATTACAGATAGAGGATCTGAGGCCTCATTTTCCGAACGCCGAGATCCGCTTCCGGGGTGCCGGGGAGGTCGCTTCCGTACTCGAGTTGCTTGATCAACCCTCCTTGGGTTATGTAAAGGCTGTCGGCTTCAAGCCAAACCTAATCAACGGTCAGGTCTCCTCGGCATTCAAAATCGGATTACCGCTTTTGAAGGATGTCAAGTTCGCGCAGATGACCCTGTCTGGAAAGAGCCGTGTCTCGGATATCAAGTCCAACGCTCTTCCCGGTGGTCTTTCTGTCAATGGAGGCACCGTCAATTTTGAGGTCTCCGAGAAAGCAATCGGGGCCAATGGCGATCTTAAAATCAATAACGTTCCCGTCTCTCTGATGTGGCAGCGCATTTTTGATGCCCCTCCCGAACGTCAGCCAACATTGCGCTTTGCCAGCGTCCTGAATGAAAAAGCCCGCGACGAGCTTGGCCTCAACATCAATCATATTGTAAGGGGGGACCTGCCGATTGCGCTTGCCATTGCGATGCAACGCGATGCTCCGCCAAAACTCTTCATGGAGGCGAACCTTACCAACACCGATGTTTTCCTCACGGCCATAGGGTGGCGCAAGCCGCCGGGCCAGAAAGCGACCGTGAGCTTCGATCTCAGCCAGCGCGCTGACAACTCGCTTGCTCTCGACAATTTCACGATGACGGGCGACGGGCTAAATGTAAACGGCTGGCTTGTATTCAACGACAAGCACCGCATCGCCGGATTCAGCTTCCCTGAATTCTCGACCAATGCCTTGACGAAGCTTGCCATTACGGGAGAGCTAACGCCTCAAAATGTGCTCAAAGTGCACGCCAAGGGTCCCTCTTATGATGGCCGGCAGTTTTTCCGCTCACTTCTCACAACTGGGAAAATCTCCGAAAATCAGCCTGCGCCCCTGAAAGACGAGCCTGGTCTCGACCTGAATGTGGAAATTGACACTGTTTTCGGCTTCTATGACACTTCGGTAAAATCCGTTGTTATCGACGCCAAGAGGCGCGGCGGCAAGCTTACTTTCCTTGAGGTTGCGGGCCGGCTCAACGGCGAGGCCCCAATGGGCGTCCATGTCGAACAGCGGCCGCCGCATGGCAGGGTCTTGATATCCGACGCGACCGACGCCGGTTCAGCCTTACGGTTGACCGGCTTCTACTCTGCGGTACGTGGCGGTACGATGAATTTACGTGTAAATCTTGACGGGAGCGGGGGGGCCGAGAAGACTGGAATTCTTGAGGTGCGCAGGTTTACCGTCGCAGGCGACCAAGTCGTGGGTAGGGTCGTTTCTCAAGCGGAGAGGGAAGGAGCCCGCTACCGTCACGATGGCCGCACCACAAATCAGCAAGCCACTTCAGGCGAGCCTCTCCAGTTCGATCGCATGATCGTGCCTTTCGCAGTCGGAACCAATCAATTTCAACTTTATGACGCGGCGATAAATGGCCCGATTATGGGGGCTACATTGAGAGGCCATGTCGATTTCGCTCATGACACCATCTCGTTGTCAGGAACCTATATTCCACTCTACGGTGTCAACGCGGCTCTGGGTGTCGTTCCTCTCATCGGCGACCTGCTCAAAGGCCGCGACAACGAGGGCGTCTTCGGCATAACCTTTGCCGTTCAGGGCCGAACCGCAAGCCCGGATGTTTCAGTGAACCCAGCGGCGATATTCGCGCCCGGTTTTCTGCGGCAGATCTTTGAGTTCAATAACCAGCCAACGATGCAATTCCCCCAGCCTACCGCACAAGGTCCGGCGGCACAGGCCGGAGGCTGGCCAGCCTCCACAACGCACTGACCTTCGAAACGTTTCCTTGCTTATTTTGGATCCTAGGCTTTTTTTCTGGGCTAGGGCGTCCTAGAAGTGGGCCTTAAGGACTGCCAAAGCGTGCGGTAAGGCAGAGGTGTAGGATGGACATGGGATTGAAGGAAACAATCGAAGCCGCCTATGAAGCGCGGCCCAGCATTGTTCCCGGTCAAGGGGGCAATGTAGCGAATGCTGTTGAAGCCGCCCTGGATCTACTCGACAGAGGTGAGGTTCGCGTCGCCGAAAAAATCAGCGGTTCTTGGATCATCCATGAGTGGCTTAAGAAAGCGATTCTTCTCGGCTTCCGGCTCAAAAATAGCACGCTGATGGGTGAGTCCGGCGGCGACGAAACTGCCGCTCCAGGTCCCTGGTGGGATAAGGTGCCGCTCAAATTTTCAGGGTGGAGCGCCGATCGCTTTCAGGCAGCCGGTTTCCGCGCCGTTCCTGGCTGCATTGTCAGGCGGTCCGCCTATATTGCGCCGGGCGCCGTCCTCATGCCCTGCTTTGTGAATGTTGGCGCCTATGTTGGCGAAGGTACGATGATCGACACTTGGGCAACTGTTGGTTCTTGCGCCCAGGTAGGCAAGAACTGCCATATTTCCGGGGGCGCCGGTATTGGCGGGGTGCTCGAACCGCTCCAGGCAAGCCCTGTTGTAATTGAGGACAATTGCTTCATCGGCGCACGCTCTGAAGTGGCTGAAGGTGTTATGATCGGCGAGGGCTCGGTGCTTTCGATGGGCGTCTACATCGGGCAATCCACCAAGATCATCGATAGGGCCACAGGAGAGGTTATGTTCGGACGCGTTCCGCCCTATTCCGTCGTGGTGCCGGGTTCCCTGCCGGGAAAGAAGCTGCCTGACGGCAGCGACGGCCCGTCCCTCTACTGTGCCGTGATCGTTAAACGTGTTGACGCGCAAACCCGCGCAAAAACATCCATTAACGAACTGTTGCGGGACTAATACGGACCAAGAACCCAACACATGTTATCCCAGCAAAGACGTGTGGAGGGCCTGCATGAGCTGGGGTGAAATTTTCTTTAGTTTTCAGGGACGGATTAATCGCAAGACCTATTGGTCTGGGAGCGTATTGCTAGTAGTTGCCGGCTTTTTTTTTGCGGCCCTTCTATCCTATCTTGCGACCGGCAACCCCATAGCTACGGAAGTATGGGGAAGAGCGCCTGAAAGAAGCGGTCTCTGGGTTCCGGTCTGGCTCGCCTATTTTGCGTTTCTTTTCTGGCCATCCTCCGCGCTCGCGGTGAAACGGCTGCATGATCGCGATCTGCCGTCCTGGCTATGGTATCTCTACTATGCGGCATCGGTCGTTCTTACGATCCTCAACCCCGGCGTAAGCGAAACAACACCTGCGGCCGCAGCTGCGATCACCGTGCTCTTGATTTGCCAAGTCTACGTCATCGTCCAGCTCGGTGTTGTCAGAGGGACGCCCGGCCATAACCTGTACGGCGACGACACAATGCCGGCCGGCTATTACGGAGGGGACTATAGCTTTTGGAGCTGGATGTTCGCCATAGAAGGCCGAATTAGCCGGTCCAAGTGGTGGCTTGGCCTTTTGATCGTGGCAACCGCAATAGCTGCGGCTATCTTTCTCCTCGGTTTTTTAACGGAGGCCTTCTTCGAGCGGTATCCCACCCTCGAGCAACATCTCTCCGACCCCGAATGGGCAAACAGTAACGAAGCCGCACCGATCCTTCTGAGATTCCTGCTCTGGTCGTTTGCGCCTTCGCTCATTCTGCTGTGCGCCATGTGGGGCTTCCTCGCGCTTGGGATTAAGCGTCTCCACGACCGGGGACTGAGCAGCTGGCTGATCCTTGTCGTCGTGCTCCCAGCCATCGGTGCACTGATTTCGCCCGCCATGGTGGTTAAATTCGGCTTCGGTGAGAATCTTGTCGTGCTATCCCTCCTGCTTCTAACGGCGTCAGTGATCTGGAGTCTTCTGCAATTCGGCATTTTGAAGGGACAGACTGGGCCGAACGAATTTGGCCCCGATCCGCTTGCCGGCCGGGGGGAGTGACCTTTGGAGAGATTTTCCTATGTCTTGCTGAGCTTCGACGGACGCATCAAGAGGCGGACGTGGCTGGTCTACGCCGCCGCTATGATCGCCGCCGAATACGCGTTGGCGTCTTTGCTTCGCTGGGTCTTCCATATACCGCCGGCTGAGGCAGCGCATTCTGCCAGATTTTTGGACGACGGGGCTACAATCCTTGCCGGTCTCATCTTCCTTTGGCCTTCAGTCGCGCTGGACGTCAAACGCTGGCACGACATCGGGAAAAGCGGTTGGTACACACTTATTGCCTACGGCCCGATAATCCTCGTCTACGCGCTGGAGGCCTTCGGCTTTGCAGGTCAGACAGCAGTGCCTGATCCTTTGGCATCTGCAACTCTCTCTATCCTGGGGCTCATTTTCCTGGTCTATCTGATTATTCTCGCGGCGCGGAAGAGTTGGCCTCTTGCCAACAAATACGGTCCTAAATAGCTGACCAAGTTCCAGCTTCCAGCGTGAAACGCGGGCTGTCTTGATTATTCCTTCGAGATGATCTTTTTTAAAGTCTTTGGCGTCTCCGCGTCCTCAGGAGCCATCATGACAAGCCCAGCCATTCACGCGCAGAATTTGATACGCTACCGCAGCATCACTCCGGATGAGGGCGGCGCCCTCGGTTATCTGGAGAAGGAGCTGGGTGCGGCCGGTTTCACTTGTCATCGCCTTATCTTCAGCGAACGGGGTACACCCGGCGTCACCAATCTTTACGCCCGTATCGGCGACGGTTCGCCGCATGTCTGTTTCGCAGGTCACACTGACGTCGTGCCGCCCGGCGATCAAGCGGCCTGGCGCCATGGCCCTTTTGATGCCGAGATCGAGAATGCTATCCTTTATGGGCGCGGCGCGGCCGATATGAAGGGAGCTGTCGCCGCCGCCTTGTCCGCTGCTCTTGATTACCTAAGCGAACGGAGCATGCCGCCTGAAGGCTCTATCAGTTTTCTGATTACTGGCGACGAGGAAGGCCCTGCGATAAACGGAACCAAGAAAGTAGTGGAATGGCTTGCCGAAAGGGGTGAACGGCCGGATTGCTGCGTGCTCGGTGAGTGCACCTCTGAAGCGTCGGTGGGGGACACGATTAAGATCGGCCGGCGCGGCTCCCTGAGCGGACATATTCGCGCCCGGGGCATACAGGGCCACACGGCCTACCCGCATAACGCCAGGAATCCGCTTCCGGCCCTCATCGACGCGCTGAACCTTTTGAAAATGAAGCCGCTCGATGCAGGCAGCGAACATTTCCAGCCTTCGAACCTTCAGATTACCAGCATCGATACCGGTAACCCGGCCTTCAACGTGATCCCAGCGACCGCGACCGCCAAATTCAACGTCCGCTTCAACGACCATCACACAGGCGACAGCCTTAAGACATGGATTGAAAGCCAGGTAAACGCTGCCCTTCTTGAAACCGGTGTTGATTTTGCTGTCGATTTCGAGCCGGTCGCCGAAGCATTTATAACCGAACCCGGGGGGTTCGTTAAAAAGTTGAGCGCGGCCGTTCAAGCCGAGGTTCATCAGGAGCCCATGCTATCGACAGCCGGAGGCACATCCGATGCCCGGTTCATCAAAGACCTTTGTCCGGTTGCGGAGCTTGGTCTGTTGAATGCCACGGCCCATAAGATCGACGAATGCGTTCCGGTAAGCGATCTGGAAAAACTCTCGCGTATCTACCTGCGCTTTCTCAGGCTTTTCTTCTCCTGACCCCGGCAAGGCCGAGGCCGCGAAGCTTGTCCGCAATCACGGAATGTCCGCACATGAGGCTTCGCTAGATGTTGCTGGTCTTTCGCGAACTGCGTTAGCATAGGCGGATGTCACAGCTGGAATCGAAATGGAGCACCTGCCCTCATGACTGCCCTAGCGTTTGCGCGCTGGAGGTGGAGGTTTTGGGAGAGCGGCGCATCGGCAGAGTGAGGGGTGCCAAATCGCACCCTTACACGCTTGGCGTCATATGCGAGAAGGTTGCCCGCTACGCCGAGCGCATCCATCATCCCGAGCGCCTTCTCAAGCCCCTGAAACGCAAAGGCGAAAAAGGCGGCGGGGAATGGCGCCCAATCTCCTGGGATGATGCCTTGGATGAAGTCGCCGCGGCGTTCCTCAAGGCCGAGGAATGTTATGGAGCGGAGGCCATCTGGCCCTATTACTATGCCGGTACAATGGGTTTGGTTCAGCGTGACGGGATCAACCGGCTCCGGCACGTGAAGCGTTACTCACGCGAGCATCTGACCATCTGCACGAGCCTCTCCTGTCCGGGCTGGGTCGCCGGCGCTGGCGCTTTGCGAGGCGTAGATCCCAGGGAGATGCGCAAATCGGACCTGATCGTGGTCTGGGGTGGTAATCCCGTGAACACGCAGGTGAACGTCATGACGCATGTGGCGCTCGCCCGGAAAGAGCGCGGCGCGAAGCTTGCTGCCGTTGACGTCTATAATAACGGCACGATGCAGCAGGCCGATCTCCCTATACTGATAAAGCCCGGCACGGATGGCGCGCTCGCTTGCGCAATCATGCATGTTCTGTTTCGCGACGGCTCCGCGGACCGGGATTACCTTAATCGCTATACCGACGCTCCCCGCGAACTCGAATCCCATCTTAGCGGCAAAACGCCGGAATGGGCTGCTGACATTACCGGCTTACCCGCGGAAGAAATCGAGGCTTTCGCCCGCCTTATCGGTGAGACAAAGCGCACGTATTTCCGGCTGGGATATGGATTTACACGCTCCCGCAACGGCGCCGCGAATATGCACGCCGTCCTTTCCATTCCGGCCGTTACCGGCGCCTGGGCCCATGAAGGGGGTGGTGCGCTGCACGCCAATGGCGCGCTTTACCGGCTCGACATGACGCTGATCGAGGGGCTTGACTGTGCCGATTATTCGACGCGTTCTCTGGACCAGTCGCGCATCGGTCCTGTATTGACCGGGGATCGGCATGATCTTGCGGGCGGCCCTCCGGTCGGCGCGCTTCTCATTCAAAACACTAATCCCGTCAATGTCGCGCCAGATCAAAGCAGCGTGCGGCGAGGGTTTCAGCGGGCTGACCTATTCGTTTGCGTCCATGAGCAATTCATGACTGAAACGGCGCAATTGGCTGACATCGTCCTCCCCGCAACCATGTTCCTAGAGCATGATGACATCTACAAATCCGGAGGCCATACGCATTTGATGCTTGGCCCCAAGGTTCTGGACGCGCCGGGCGAGTGCCGGTCCAACCATTGGCTGTTGTGCGAGCTTGCAAAAAGGCTCGGAGCTAAGCATCCCGGCTTCGAAATGACTGAGCGCGAGATCATCGGCACCACGCTAAAACGCAGCGGCAAAGGCACGCTTGAGGAACTTGAAGCGGGACGCTGGCTCGACCGTGGGCCGCCGTTCGAGGAGGCGCATTTTCTGACCGGCTTCGGCCATTCGGATGGCAAATACCGCTTCAAACCCGATTGGACCGATGAGCGCATCGCTTCCTCCACGGCGCCACCGCGCGCCTACCGCGCATTGGCTGAATCCATGCCGAAGCTTCCCGATCATTGGCCCGTCACCGATGAAGCGAGCACCCGCCATCCCTTCCGGCTCGTTGCAGCGCCTGCGCGCGGTTTCCTGAATTCGAGCTTCGCCGAAACCCCCGGCAGCCAGCGCCGCGAGCGCAGGCCCGAAATCCTGATCCATCCAGAGGATGCGGCGGCACAAGGTTTTGAGGCGGGGCAACTCGTCCGTGTTGGCAATCGGCAGGGTTCCGTTCTGCTTCATCTTCGCAAGTTTGCGGGGGTCCGGCGCGGTGTTGTCATCGCGGAAGGCATTTGGCCCAACGGCAAGCATAAGGGGGGGTGGGGAATAAACACCCTGACCTCGTCCGACGCTTCCGCGCCGTTTGGCGGTGCCGCCTTCCACGATACCAGCGTGTGGATCGAGAGCGCGAATGGCGAATTGCGTGCGGAAGAGGGGTGCTTCGAGGAAGCTTAAGAGCGGTGCCTGCAACTCCAAGGTTGCATCAGTGCCGCCTCATGCGGTCTGATACAAAAACGTATGCTGCAAAGGCGCACGAAAAAAGAGCAAATCACGAGGGAGACAGGAATGCCGCTCAACGACTTCCCCGCATTCGATTTCGGTCTGGGCGACAATATCGACATGCTGCGCAATAGTGTGCGCTCTTTCGCGGACGAACGCATCGCCCCACGAGCTGCCGAAATCGACCGCACCGACGAATTTCCCCGGGAGCTTTGGCCGGAGATGGGGGCGCTTGGCCTGCATGGCATCACGGTGGAGGAGGAGTATGGCGGCTCGAATATGGGCTATCTCGCCCATTGCGTGGCGATGGAGGAGGTCAGCCGGGCTTCGGCTTCAGTCGGCCTTTCGTACGGCGCCCATTCCAATCTCTGCGTGAACCAGATCCATCGCTGGGGCAATGAGGAGCAGAAGCAGCGCTATCTCCCTAAGCTGGTGAGCGGTGAGCATGTCGGAGCGCTTGCCATGAGCGAACCGGGCGCGGGATCGGATGTCGTGTCGATGCGCCTGCGGGCGAACCGTAAGGGTAGCCGCTTCGTCCTGAACGGCAGTAAGATGTGGATCACGAACGGCCATTATGCCGATACGCTCGTGATCTATGGCAAGACGGAGCCTGCCGCCGGTGCTGGAGGAATTACCGCGTTTCTGGTCGAGAAGGATTTCAAGGGTTTTCGCCCGGCGCAGAAACTGGACAAGCTCGGAATGCGGGGCTCGCCCACCTCCGAGCTAGTCTTCGAGGATTGCGAAGTGCCTGAGGAAAATGTACTGGGCGAAATAAATAAAGGCGCCAAAGTACTAATGAGCGGCCTCGACTACGAGCGCGCAGTTCTTGCGGCCGGTCCGATTGGCATCATGCAGTCCGCCATGGATATTGTCTTGCCCTATATCCACGACCGCCAGCAATTCGGCCAGCCCATCGGTGAATTCCAACTCGTGCAGGCGAAGGTCGCCGATATGTATACCGAGATGAACGCGTCACGCGCTTATGTTTATGCCGTGGCGCGGGCCTGTGATCGCGGCCAGACCACCCGCCAAGATGCAGCCGGGGCCATTCTTTACGCTGCCGAACGCGCCACACGCGTTGCACTTGATGCTATCCAGCTACTTGGCGGCAATGGCTATATCAACGAATACGCCACGGGGCGTCTTCTGCGTGACGCGAAGCTCTACGAAATCGGCGCGGGCACAAGCGAGATTCGCCGTATGCTGATCGGCCGCGAACTGTTCAAGGCGACGGCTTGAGCCATGATCCTGCAGTCTTCCCTCTCGCGGAACGACCCTGCCTTCGCGGCGAACGCGGACGCCATGCGAGCGCTGGTGGCGGATCTCCGCGCTAAAGTTGCCGAAATCAAGCTCGGTGGCGGGGAACGGGCACGCGAGCGTCATTTGGCGCGGGGCAAGCTCTTGCCGCGCGACCGCATTCGCTCGTTGCTTGACCCTGGCACGCCCTATCTGGAGCTATCGCAGCTTGCCGCCCATGGCGTTTATGACGAACCGATTCCCGCCGCCGGGATTCTGACCGGCGTCGGCCGCGTGGCGGGGCGGGAATGTGTCGTCGTCGCCAACGATGCGACCGTCAAGGGCGGAACCTACTATCCGCTGACGGTCAAGAAACATCTGCGTGCACAGGAGATCGCCCGCGCGAACCGCCTGCCGTGCATCTATCTCGTGGATTCCGGCGGCGCCAACCTCCCCAACCAGGATGAAGTCTTCCCCGACCGCGACCATTTCGGGCGCATTTTCTATAATCAGGCGACCATGTCGGCGGAGGGCATTCCTCAGATTGCCGTCGTCATGGGGAGCTGTACGGCAGGCGGCGCCTATGTGCCCGCCATGAGCGATGAATCCATCATCGTGCGCAATCAGGGTACCATCTTCCTCGCCGGGCCGCCGCTCGTGAAGGCTGCCACCGGCGAGGTGGTCACAGCTGAAGAGCTGGGCGGTGCTGAAGTTCACTCGCGGATTTCTGGCGTGACGGACCACTATGCAAACAATGATGCGCATGCACTGGCAATCGCCCGGCGAATTGTTGCGAACCTGAACCGGCCAAAGCATCCAGGCGTTGAAATCCGCGCGCCATCCGAAACCCTTTACCCCGCGGATGAGCTATACGGAATTATTCCCACAGATCCGCGCAAACCATTCGAAATTCGCGAGGTCATCGCGCGGATTGTGGATGGCAGTGAGCTGGACGAGTTCAAGAAGCTCTATGGGACCACGCTCGTCTGCGGCTTCGCCCACATTTTCGGCTACCCGGTAGGCATCGTCGCCAATAACGGGATTCTGTTCTCGGAATCCGCCCTGAAGGGAGCACACTTTATCGAACTGTGTGCGCAGCGCGGCATTCCTCTGGTCTTCCTTCAGAACATCACCGGCTTCATGGTGGGGCGCAAATATGAGGTAGGCGGCATCGCCAAAGACGGCGCGAAAATGGTGATGGCTGTCGCTTGTGCGCGCGTGCCGAAATTCACGGTGGTGATCGGCGGGAGTTTCGGGGCCGGCAATTACGGCATGTGCGGGCGGGCCTACTCGCCGCGCTTCCTTTGGATGTGGCCCAACGCCCGCATTTCGGTGATGGGTGGTGAGCAGGCCGCGAATGTGCTGGCGCAGGTTCGGCGCGATGGGTTGGAGGCGCAAGGCAAGAGCTGGAGCGAAGAGGAGGAATCCGCTTTCAAGGCGCCGATCCGCGCTCAGTATGAGACGCAAGGTCATCCTTATTACGCCTCGGCCCGGCTGTGGGATGACGGTATCATCGATCCCAGCGATACCCGGATGGTGCTGGGGCTTGGACTTTCAGCCGCGCTGAACGCTCCAATCGAGCGCACCGCCTTCGGCATTTTCAGAATGTGAGGTCGCGGCGCGATGTTCTCGAAAATCCTGATCGCCAATCGCGGCGAGATCGCCTGCCGCATTATCCGTACCGCGCGCGAAATAGGCATCGCAACAGTGGCCGTCTATTCCGAAGCCGACGCCGCGGCTATGCACGTGGAGATGGCGGACGAGGCCTGGGCCATCGGCCCGGCGCCCGCGCGGGAGTCCTATTTGCGCGGCCAGAAGCTGATCGAGGTCGCGCAAAAGAGCGGGGCGGAAGCGATCCACCCCGGCTATGGCTTCCTGTCCGAAAATGCAGACTTCGCGGAAGCCTGCGCCGCTGCCGGCATCGTCTTCATCGGTCCGCCGGCTGCCGCGATCCGCGCCATGGGGGGCAAGAGTGAAGCCAAGGCGCTGATGGAAAAAGCGGGCGTGCCGCTTGTTCCCGGCTACCATGGCGAGGACCAGGACGCGAAGGTACTTGCAGCCGCAGCGCGCCGCATCGGCTGGCCGGTCTTGATCAAGGCTTCAGCTGGCGGCGGCGGCAAGGGCATGCGGGTGGTGCAGGATGCATCCGAATTCGCTTCACAGCTTGCGAGCGCGAAGCGTGAGGCTGCATCCTCGTTCGGCGATGACCGGGTTCTGATTGAGAAATACCTCATGCGCCCGCGCCACGTCGAAATTCAGGTGTTCGCGGACGCGCATGGCAACTGCGTCTCGCTGTTCGAGCGCGATTGCTCCATCCAGCGCCGGCATCAAAAGGTGATTGAGGAAGCACCGGCGCCGGGCATGGACCAGGAACTGCGCAAGCACATGGGCGATGCAGCCATCGCGGCGGCCCAAGCCATCGGCTACCAAGGCGCGGGTACGGTGGAATTTCTTCTGGACCGCGACGGCAGCTTCTACTTCATGGAGATGAACACCCGGCTGCAGGTTGAGCATCCCGTGACGGAATTCATTACCGGGCTCGATCTCGTCGAATGGCAGCTCAGAGTGGCAGCGGGAGAACCGCTGCCGAAGAGTCAGGAGGAACTCTCCGTTAACGGTCATGCCATCGAGGTCCGTCTCTATGCAGAGGACCCGGAACGGGACTTCATGCCCTCAACCGGAAAACTCGAGTATTTGCGGGTTCCCGAAACAGGGCCGCATCTGCGCATCGACAGCGGCGTGAGGGAAGGCGACCGGATTAGCGTTCACTATGATCCCATGATCGCGAAGCTGATCGTGTGGGACGAAGACAGGGAAAGTGCCGTGCGAAGGCTTCGGGCTGGCCTCGCGGCAATCGAAGTCGTAGGTGTGGCTTCCAATGTGAGCTTCCTCTCCGCTATCGTCCGGGACCCCGCCTATGCCTTAGCGGATCTCGATACGGGCTTCATTGAACGGCACCGCGAAACTCTTTTCCCGCCGCCGCAATCCCCATCGGACACGCTTCTCGCGCTGGCTGCGCTCGGTGTGCTCTTGGAACGGCGGGAAGTCGCGGCCAGGGCCGCTGCAGTTTCAGCCGACCCATACAGCCCGTGGGCACTTTGCGATGGCTGGCGTCTCAACGACGAAGCCCGCGACACGCTTCACTTCCGGCACGGTGATCAGGAATTTTATGTGTCTCTGGTTTATCGGCCGTGGGGCTATACGCTCTTCCTGTCCGGCGGCGACGTCGATGTACGCGGCACAATCAACATCGAGGGCCGTCTGCGGGCCGTGTTGGGAGAACAGCAGCTCAACGCCGGGTTCATTCGCAGCGGATCTGACATCACGCTTTTCTATGACGGCCGCGGTCACCGCCTCTCCCTTGTTGATCCATTGCCTTCCGAAATCAGTGACGCTCCGACCGGAGGAGTTACTGCGCCCATGCCGGGCATCATCACGGCGGTCCTTGCGAAGGCTGGCACCAAGGCGGTCAAGGGCGAACCTCTAGTGATCATGGAGGCGATGAAGATGGAGCACACGCTGAAAGCGCCCGCTGACGGCACCGTAGCCAAGGTGAATTACGCCGTGGGCGCGCTGGTCGAAGAAGGTGCCATCTTGGTGGACTTCGAGCCGGAGGAATAATGGCGCGCCCTGCGAAAGTTAGGCTTGTCGAGGTCGGTCCGCGCGACGGTTTGCAAAACGAACCCAATCCGGTATCCGCAGAGACGAAGATTGAACTCATCGAGCGGCTTGCCGCAGCGGGATTGCCCGCCGTGGAGGCAGGATCATTCGTCTCACCGAAAAGAGTCCCGCAAATGGCAGACTCAGCAGGGGTGTATTTGCGGCTGCGGCGGAGGCCAGGGACGGCCTATCCTGCGCTCGTGCCCAATGAAAAAGGATTAGAATCTGCGCTTGAGGCGGGGGTCGAGGAAATCGCCGTTTTCGTCTCAGCCTCCGAGGGGTTCAGCGAGCACAACATCGCGTGTTCAAAGGCTCAGAGTCTAGAGCGCCTTGCACCCGTCATGAGCCTCGCCATGGCGCGCGGCCTGCGCGTTCGCGGTTATGTCTCCTGCGTCATCGCCTGCCCTTATGATGGCCCAGTCGCGCCCGAGCAGGCGGCGGAAATGGCGGCAAGGCTTATAGACCTTGGCTGCTACGAGGTCTCGCTGGGGGACACGATCGGGGTGGGAACTGCGGATGCCGTTCGACGGCTGATTGATACAACAGCGGCGCGGGTTTTGCGCGAACAAATCGCCATGCACTTCCACGATACTTACGGACAAGGCGTAGCCAATGTGCTGGCCAGCCTCGAAGAAGGAATTGCCGTTTTCGACAGCTCTGTAGCGGGGCTCGGCGGATGCCCATTCGCGCCCAGAGCCACGGGCAATGTCGCGACCGAGGATGTGGTGTATCTGCTGCACGGCCTTGGCATTGAAACCGGGGTAGATCTCGACGCCGTCGCCGAAACCGGCGCCTGGATCAGCGGCTTGCTTGGCAGGCCGAACGCATCCCGCACGGGCAAAGCGTTGACAGCACGCCGCTAGGAACCACGTTAATTGTGCCGTCAGGAAAGCTCGGTCTCCAAGGGTTAAAATCGGCGAGCCGCGTTAATATATGCTAACTCCAGCGGTCGCTGCGGCCCCGCGCGCGCTGGAAAACGAACAGCACAAAAAAACTTCGAGAAGGTTTGGATGAGTGAGGTTTACGGCGGCACTCGCATCACGGGCGTGGATCAATTCGGAGATTATGTCCTCCCTTTTCAGCTAGATAGTTCAGGAGCACGAGGCCGCCTCATTCGGCTTGGCCCTGCCATCGACGAGATTCTCAACAAGCATGACTATCCTGAGCCGGTGCTGCTTCTTCTCGGCGAGGCCGTGACGTTAACGGCCATGCTTGGCGCGGCACTGAAGTTCGACGGCAAGCTCATCCTGCAGACGCAATCGAAAGGGCCGGTTAGCTTTCTCGTCGTGCATTACAGCTCTCCCGGACATCTCCGCGGCTACGCAAGTTATAATCGGGAAGCGGTACAACACGCGGTAAATGGAACAGCGGGGCCCGAACGGATGCTGGGCGAAGGGCACCTCGCCATGACCATCGATCCCGGTGCCGGCATGGAGCGCTATCAGGGGATCGTTGCGCTCACCGGCGGCTCACTCTCAGATGCGGCTCACGAATATTTCGACCGTTCCGAACAAATTCCGACCTTTATCAGAATTGCCGTCGCGCGGCAGTATTCGGCTGCGAGCAATTCGGCCGGTAGCCGGTGGTCATGGCGGGCCGGCGGCTTGATGGTGCAGAAATTGACGGCGGAAGGCGGACGGCCACAAGGAGAAAATCTATCTCAATCAGCCGAAGCTTTTGCGGAAGACGACGGATGGCGCAGGGCATCGGCGCTAGCCAGGACGGTCGAACACCACGAGCTCTTGGACCCTGCGCTGGCTCCGGAGCACCTGCTTTACCGGCTATTCCATGAGGAGAATGTCAGGGTTTTCGATGCCTCTCCGCTCGACGCGCAGTGCAATTGCTCGCGGCAAAGGGTGGAAACCATGCTGGATCAATTCTCGGCGGAGGACCTGGAAGGCATGGCAGACGATAATGTGATCACGGTGACTTGCGAGTTTTGCAATACGAACTACAAGTTCGATGCAAGCCGCTATCTGAAGATACATGCAAAATAAGCGCTTTGATGCTCCTTCGCATGCAAGGAACAGAAGCGGGCGAGGGCGAGCCCGCACCGCAGTAGACTGGATGAGAGGAACTCGAAAATGCGCTTTGAGGGAACCGGCACCTACATCGCGACCAGCGATCTTCGCGTAGCCGTCAATGCCGCCATCACTTTGGAGCGGCCTTTGCTCGTCAAGGGCGAGCCTGGAACTGGCAAAACCGTCCTTGCGCGCGAGGTGGCGAATGCACTCAACGCGCCGCTTATCGAATGGCACATCAAATCAACGACGAAAGCGCAGCAAGGCCTTTACGACTACGATGCGGTGAGCCGCCTGCGGGACAGTCAGCTTGGCGACGAACGCGTGAAGGACATCCGTAATTACATTCGCAAGGGCAAGCTCTGGGAAGCCTTCGAGGCAAGCCAGAAGCCGATCCTTCTCATCGACGAAATCGACAAAGCGGATATCGAGTTTCCGAATGACCTTCTGCAGGAGCTCGACCGCATGGAGTTCTTCGTCTACGAAACCGGGGAAGTGATCGGCGCCAGGCAACGCCCCATTGTCTTCATAACTTCGAATAATGAGAAGGAGTTGCCGGACGCGTTTCTGCGCCGCTGCTTCTTCCATTACATCCGGTTTCCCGACCGCGAGACGATGCAATCCATCGTTGACGTGCACTTCCCCGGTCTGAAGCCGAGGCTCCTGCGCGAGGCGCTCAATATCTTCTACGATATCCGGGATGTGCCAGGCATCAAAAAGAAGCCCTCCACATCGGAGCTGCTGGATTGGATCAAGCTGCTGCTGAGCGAGGACATTGACGCGGAAACTTTGAAAGAGCGTGACCCTCGCAAAATCATTCCGCCCTTGCACGGCGCGCTGCTGAAGAACGAGCAGGATGTTCAGCTTTTCGAGCGGCTTGCCTTCTTGACCCGCCGGAAAGAGCGCGAGTGAGCCGCACGACTTTCTGGGGCTGGAAACGCACCTCAAGATAAGAGGCTGCCTTGAATTGGAGGATAAATGATAACTCCGGTGGCTCCTATAGTCGCAGTCTCCGTCATCTTTGCTTTCTCCAGATTCCCCTCTCCCATAATGTGTATGACCTCCTCGCGGGCCGCGAGAAGATAATCAGTAATGATGCGCCTGTGGCAGCGCGACCAGACCGCTTCTGCACACATGATTGCGCAAACATGGGAACCGCCAAGCGCTCGCAATTGGCCCAGTCCCTCTTTGAAAGCATCCGTTGCCGTATAATCGGCGTAGTTACGGAAGCTGGGATTTTCCCAATAATCATTCAGAGACTGGGTCACGCCCTTTTGCTTGCTCCGTAACCCTCCTAGTTTTGGGAAGTGACGGTAGGCAATCCCCCGTCTCCCAAGAGCGGTGGCAAGTGCATCCGCGTTGAATTGTGGATTGTGGCGCGATTTTGGGATGGTCCGAACGTCGGCCAGGAGTTCAATTTGCACCTGCTCCAGAAGGCGAAGGAACTCTTCCAGAGGCCGGTTGGAATGGCCGATCGTGTAGAACGTGGCCAACTGCTGCTCCTAATGTTATGAGCCGCTGCTTTGAAACGCCCGCTGCAGGTCGGCGATCAAATCATCCGGATGCTCTAGGCCAGCGGAAAGCCTCACTGTACCCGCAGTTATTCCAAGCTCCGCTCGCGCGGCGTCGCTTAGACGCTGATGCGTCGTCGTTGCCGGATGCGCGATCAGGCTTTTCGCATCGCCAAGATTGTTCGAAATCCTGATGATCTTCAGGGCGTTCATGAAGCGGAAGGTTCCAGCCCTATCCGCTTTGACGTTAAAGGCGACAAGCGGCCCGCCGGACGACATTTGCATTGCCGCGAGCGCATGTTGGGGGTGGTCCTTGCGTCCAGGATAGATTACGCGTTCCACTCGTGGGTGGTCCGCCAGCCAATCGGCGATCTTCGCCGCCGTGGCCGATTGGCGCTCAACCCGGAACGGCAGGGTCTCAAGCCCCTTCAACATAACCCATGCGTTGAATGGGCTCAAGGAAGGGCCGGTCTGCCGTAGGAAATCCTTCAGATGTTTTTCGACAAACGCCGCGTCCGCCAGAATGACGCCGCCGAGGCACCGTCCCTGGCCGTCGATGTGCTTTGTTGCCGAATAAATCACAACATCGGCGCCATGCTGCATCGGCCTTTGCAGAACGGGAGTTGCAAAAACATTGTCGACCATGAAGATGGCGCCGGCACTCTTTGCGATCCCGGCAACAGCTTTTAAATCGACGAGAGCAAGAGTTGGATTTGCAGGCGTCTCACAGAAAAAGACGCGTGTGTTTTCCTTTGCGGCATTGCGCCAAGCCGAAAGATCGCTGCCGTCAACCAAAGTGGAAGAAACGCCGAAGCGCGGCAGAAGGTCCTCGATGACGTAGCGGCAGGCGCCGAACAGCGCCTTCGCGGCGACCACATGATCGCCGGCCTTGAGATAGCAGAAGAGTGCTGAAGTTACCGCCGCCATCCCTGAAGCTGTTGCACGCGCTGCTTCCGCCCCTTCCAAGAGCGCCATGCGGGTCTCGAACATTGAAACGGTCGGGTTCGAGTACCGACTATAAATATAGCCCTCCGCCTCTCCCTTGAAGCGGGCTTCCGCATCCTCGGCACTTTCGTAGACGAAGCCGGAATTGAGGAATAAAGCCTCGGAGGTTTCGCCAAAGGGCGATCGAAGCGTGCCGCCATGGACGAGGAGAGTATCGGGGTGAAGTCCCGCGTTGAGGTTTCCGTCAGGCATCTTCTGCTCCTTGGGCGAAAAAGCCGCGCCGAGAGGCAGACGGCCTTTTAGCGAGTTGTTTTACGTGGCTGCAAGCCGGCCGGCAAATGACCACGAATTAAGAAATACGATAGCTGCCTATCCCGTCAAGTGCTCACGCGGCAAGCGAGGCTGGGTGCCGGAAGGAAGCCGGTCTCGCGCAGGCCCATTTTGCGACCGCGTTGATGTCGTAGAAGCGGCAGGCCTCCATAAGCATTCTGCACTCGGTCCAGATATCGCCGTCCACCATTGGCATGAACAGGTCATGGATGTTGTCCACGCCCAGATAACAGCGCACTCCGGCCTCTTGGAGCTTCGGGAATGGGGCGATGGAGTTGTGAAGCGGCGCAGTCATTTGCAGCTTCGCCATGCTAAGTGCCGCTGAGGGGCAGATGATGATGCCCATGTCGGCTTCGAGAATTTTAGCGATGATCCGATCCTGTTCACGCTCTCCCTTGGCGCCGATAGAAATGGCGTGGACACCGTACACGCGCCCTTGCATGCCATGTTCGATGGTTTTCGCGGCAAGCAGCTCGGTCTCGTTCTCAAGCGGATTATTTTCCTGATCTACGTGGACATCCACCGCCTTGTTCAAGCGTTTTGCGAGGTCAAGGACGAGATCGAGATGGGCCTCCGGCCGCGGCCGGTCGCGGGATGGCAGGCCGCCGCAGAAGTCAGCCAGCGCGCAGGCTTCCGCATACTGCTCGTATGAGGCTGGATCGAGAACCCCTTGAAGCGGCTGCACGCCGACTTCGAACTCAATGCGCCCAGCATATTGCTTTTTCACCTCCATCGCGGCCTTTATAGGCAGCAAGCCGACAGTGCTGTCCGCATCCACCATCGTCCGGCAATAGGTGACCCCTTGGCTGAGCATGGCCTCTAGGCCGCGGCTGATGCGCTCGACAAGATCGTCGTGTGTGTAATTCTCTTTGAGATAGCGATATATCTCCCATTTCTTTTGCATATCCACCTGGCTGAGGCGCAGGTTGTCCATATTGACGAGATATGCCTTGTCGAAATGAGCATGATGATTGGCGATCCCGCCAAAGCGCTCGACGGCTTCCATGAAATTCAGACGCAGATTCCAGGGTTCCGAATTGTCGGCGAGCTTGTACCGGAATGTGCCCTTGGTTGTGTCCGCGACAATTTGCTGAAGCGTTGCAATGCCTACATCGGCATCGGTGATCAGCGGAATGCCATTTTCGATACAGAGCTTGCGGATGAGCTTGGCGTCGGAGGCTTCATCGTAATCGTCGTCGCCTGTCAGAACATTGATTACGAGATCGAAACGGTTTTCTTTGAGAAAGGTCAGAATATTGGGGGAACGCCGGTCGGTAATTTTGTGTATTTGGGTACTTTCTATTCCGCGCTCCGAAAGAAATTTATGTGTCCCTGGGGTTGAGTACACGTCTACTTCCAGGGTGAGAAACTGTTTAATTGCCGGAAGCATTCGCTTTTTGTCTTCCTGCTTCCCTGCGCTGATGAGCACTTTTTTTCGGCTCTTGCGGCCAAGCAATTTTAGGTTGAAGGCCAGCATTTCCAGCGATATTCCGTCGTTCATTAATCCTTACCTCTCGGTGTTTCTTCTCCCTCGAATTTCTTGAACTTGTCCGCCCTGGAACCCGTACTTGTCCCGGTGATTAAGCGCTCATGCTAATCAGCTTTAGACTGGATATAGCTACCCTGGCAGGGAGCCTGATGCCCCTTGATGGGCTTGCTCTCCGGAGCGGGCAACCATCGACTCGGTGCCCCCTACGCAAACGCCCGCATCCTAATGACGATTGAGAAGTAGTCAATGGTGAAAGCGATCACAATCCCCATCGGATTTATTGCGGTCACCTTTGAGCGCAGCCATTACCCTGACTTGAGCAGATATCCTGCCTTGTTCATGCAGGCAATAAATGTCGATGAGTACATCTCCCCGGCTTCCTTGTTTGCGCGCAGGGAAAGGCCCAAATTTCCGGCACTTTGAGCCATGACGGCTTTCTGAACCGTGGCGCTGGCACTCACAGCTTTGGACTTGCAATCGTTTTCGGCGAACTGCCTCGCCAGTTCTTCTTCGGTGGCCGTCTTGTATTTGTTTGGGTCGGCAAGAATAAAATTCTTGGCCTGTGGCGAAGATACGGTTGGCGCACAGGCGCCGAGGGCCAAGAGCATAAGAAAGCCGCCTACCGGTAAGCAGGCCGTACTATCAATCAGGGAAAAGGACATAAGCATTTTTAGCATAAATGAACGGAGACAATAACCCGCAAACGCCACTCAAATAGGATCTGCGGGCGAGCATGGTTTCACTGCAACAGTCCCGCCGGCAGAGGGAACGGATGCGGGATAATGAGGACACCCGTGGCCGCTACTTCGCGCGGCCGAAAGTTGACATGCAGTCGGGCGCGCTTCGGCCACGGAAGTGTGAAACCGAAAAGATCGAACCCGGCCCTCATTCTGCGTTAAGCTCACAAAATTGCGCGTTACCACCGCTGTGCTTGGACAATACCCAAAGGAGAGGTTCATCATGGCCGCCCGTTCCGAAAAGATCTCCTTTCCAGGGTCACATGGAGTCGCACTGGCGGCGCGCCTGGACTGGCCGGACTCGAAGCCGAAAGCCATGGCGCTTTTCGCCCATTGCTTCACCTGTTCAAAGGACCTATTCGCCGCTTCCCGGATTGCGAGCGAGCTAACGCGGCGTGGTTTTGCGGTCTGCCGCTTCGACTTCACGGGTCTCGGTATGAGCGAAGGTGAATTCGCGAACACGAATTTCTCCTCCAATGTCCAGGACTTGCTTGCGGCAGCGACTTTCCTTCGGGAGAGCGTCATTCCGGCCGATATTCTTATTGGCCATAGCCTCGGAGGGGCGGCAGTGCTCGCCGCGGCTGGGGACATTCCGGATGCGAGGGCCGTCGCGACCATTGGGGCACCGGCTGATGCCGCGCACGTCACGCATAATTTCGCCGTGCACCTCGACAAGATCCGAAAGGAGGGCGAAGCGACGGTAACGCTCGCGGGGCGAAACTTCACGATTACCCGCCAGTTTCTTGAGGATGTCGAAGGGGCGCGGCTGATGGAGCGCATTGCCAGCATGCGCAAGGCGCTCTTGATCTTTCATTCGCCCACCGATGCCGTCGTCGGGATCGAGAATGCATCAGCCATCTTTGGGGCAGCGAAGCATCCGAAAAGCTTTGTCTCTTTGCATGGGGCCGATCACCTGCTGTCGAAGCGGGAGGACGCGGCCTATGTCGCCGAGGTGCTCAGCGCCTGGGCCTCGCGCTACATCATGGGCTCAGCCGAGCCCCGCGCCGAAGCAGAGCTGGCGGAGGGCGAAGCCGTGGTCTCTGAAACACAGGCGAGCAAGTTTCAGCAGGAGGTGCGCGTGGGAGCACATCGCCTGTTAGTAGACGAACCCGTCGCGCAAGGCGGGACCGATAGCGCGCCAAGCCCCTATGATCTGCTCGCGATCGCACTTGGCGCCTGCACTTCTATGACGATCCGCCTCTACGCCGATTTCAAAAAACTGCCGCTTGAGAAAGTTCAGGTGCGCATACGCCATAACAAGCGGCACGCCGATGATTGCAAGGACTGCGCGGAAAGCGGCGCGCCCAAGATCGATCATTTCGAGCGGCTTATTAAACTTGAAGGGCCTCTCGACGCCGCGGCCCGGGAGAAACTGCTCGCCATCGCGAACAAGTGCCCTGTCCATAATACGCTCGAAGCCGGTTCGCGGATCATAACAAAGGAAGACGCTTCAGGCTGAGGCAGCTTTCGCACTGATCTGTGCCACACAATTGGGGGAAGCTTACAACATGACCCGGCGTGAAGTTTTGTACGCCGCCACGACATCGGTCATCGTTCTGGGCGTGGCCGCTGCGCTTTGGCCCGTTATCGATCAGATGAACCCCGATGCATCGGTGAAGCTACCTGAAGTGGATGTAGACCTTTCGTCCATTGGCCCCGGCCAGTCGCTCACAGTGATGTGGCAGCACAAGCCAATTTTCATCCGGAATCGGGAGCCAGAGGACATCATCAAAGCCCGGGCAACCCCGCTCAGTGTCCTTGCCGACACCGAGGCCCGCGTCATGGATGCGGAAATGCCTCTCCCTGCCACGGACGAGAATCGGACAAAGACCGGCGAGGAAAATTGGCTGGTTGTGGTAGGCCTCTGCACCCATGACTCCTGCGTGTTATCTGGCCAAAAAGCCGAAGAAACCCGGGGCGATTACGGGGGATGGTTCTGCCCGTGTTGCGCCGCCCATTACGACACCTCCGGAAGAACGCGGACCGGAATTGCCCGGCAGAATCTGCGCGTGCCGCCTTACCGGTTCGCGAGCGCAAGCCGCCTTATCATTGGTTGCGGCCTCTGCCGCGCCACCTTTCTTGGTTAGGAACTCCGGTTTGCAACTTTGCCTGTCGCGACGGTTGCACGTGGGCGCTCGACCCCTTCTATGGCAAGTGGGGCGCACGCCCGATGTTCCCTTTAGGGGCGTAGCCTTCCAAGAAATTTGGGGGTTTTGGGGCTTCTCGCGCACCGGACAAACTTCGGCTACTGTCTGCGCGAGAAATGCTTTCGGATGCGGCATTACCGAAGTGATCAGCGATAGGTTTCAGCAGCGGCATCGGCGATTTCGAGGAGATCGATTTCAGGATGGTTCGACAGCAGGAAAATGCTTAGCGGTTTGCCGAGATAATAGCGGATGTAGGATCGAAAACCATTCCAGACGCCTTCGTGGTCAGCAAAGGAGATGCCGTCCTGATTGCCTAGGTGCCAACCGAAGCCGTAATCGGTGGGCATGCCACCGTTTGTCCGGCCGCTGGTGAAGGCTTCTGCCATGCTGGCTGTGCTTACAAGGCTATTCGTTCTTAAGGCTTGATCGTAAACGCAAAGATCGAGGACCGTCGTGTAAAAAGAGCCGGAGCCAACTAGGCCGTCGAGTTCGCTGGGGCTGGTCTCGATCAGTTCGTCTCTGCGGCCGAGCCAGTACCCGGTCGCGCGACGGGGACTATCGATTCTTGGATCTGGCACTGAAAACGTGTCGTTCATATTCAGCGGATCGAACACGCGCCTTGCAAAAAAGTCATGATACGTCTGGCCCGATACCTCCTCGATCACCGCGCCGAGCAGTTCGTAGCCGGAGTTACTGTAAATGAACGTGTCGCCGGGTTCGATTTCCTGTCCCGCCATTGGGCAGCCAAGTTCGGCGTAGGTACGGATAAGATCAGCGTTGGCGGGCCGTGCGCAGCGCTCCAACATTTGGTTGACGCCGTCTTCGTCATAGAGGTCGCGGATGCCGGACGTGTGATGCAGCAATCGCCGGATTGTCACCTTCGGGCCAAAGCCGGCAAGCGAAGAAATATGCTTGCTGGCGGGATCGTCGAGCTCGAGTTTACCTTCCCCGG
This sequence comes from Rhodomicrobium sp., assembly GCA_049579205.1. GTDB lineage: Bacteria > Pseudomonadota > Alphaproteobacteria > Rhizobiales > Rhodomicrobiaceae > Rhodomicrobium. The sequence continues at coordinate 33,385 of JBAUNL010000413.1, forward strand.
CAAGCATCAGAATGCCTAAGCCCGTGAATTGCTTCCCGCAACTCGCGAGGTGGAAAATGGTATCCTGTTCAATCGGCAGGCCGTTTCGTACATTGACCAATCCATAGGCTGCCGCATGAACGATCGTACCGCCAGCAACGATGGCGAGTGCGAGCCCAGGGCCATCCGGCTCGATTTTGCTCGCGATGTAATCGTCGCTTAGCGGTGAACGCTCCGCAAGAGCACCGTTTGCCTTCGGAGTTGGCCAAGTTCGCTTCGAAAGAGCCATTTGCAGTCTTTGAACCGGTGTGACCTTAAAGGTTACCGCTACTCATGTTTGCCGGGGCCTGAGCAAAACAGACGAGAGCCAACTTCGGTTGCCGGCAACCCAATTGTATATGGGGGTCCCGATAAGGCGGCTGAACACCGGCACATAAAAGAACGGGATCTGCCACCACAATCCCGGCACCCTTAACACCACGTATCGATAAGCCTCGAAACCGGGAAGCGCCCGCCCATCGGGCAGAACAAGATAGAGCGCCTTCTCCATATTGGCGTCGCTGACCACGGGAGAAGGGTTGGTGCGAAAATCCCGTGCCTTGATCTGTCCGAGACCGTCGAATGCGAGAAACCAGGCCATCGACCGAACGCAGAAGCCGCATCTGCCATCGTAGATCATCTCCATGCCGCCCATTTTGCGCTTCCACGCCAAACCAAGGCGCGTGATCCATTCCGGACGCACGAAGCTCATATGCCCCATCACCATGACGAACGAAAAATAATAGAGACCCATCATGACGGCAAAGAGAGCGTGCAGGACAAGGGCATCCGCAAGAAGATAGGGCCGGGTGCTTCTCTGCCAGATCAGGAATGTGAAGGCGAGCTCAAGAAAAATTGTGCCGTAGGTCCCAACCTCTACCAGCCAATATTGCGATGCGAGCAGGTGTAAGATGGCGGGGCTGTAATGCTCATCCATCGTAAACACGACCCAGACGGCAGAGCCGTCAATCCACTCGCTCCTGGCCAGTTTGGTGACGGCACTGTAGAAAAAGATTACAGCCATTTGGATTTGGATGAGCCGCGTGCAGGCGCCCGTCCAAGGGCTGCGATAGAGTGGCAGCGTCGCGCCAAGATTGTTGCGTTTAGCCGCGCGCAGGGCACGGACGCGGTCTAAGCTCATCGCCTGCCCTATGGGCGCCAAACACAGAATTAAAAGCGTACTGGCAAGAATCCAGTCAACGCCGTAAGTCACCGCCGGATCGCGGCGATCGTAGGAGATTTGGCCGATCAACACGATCCACTTGACCCATGAAGTCCGCCATCCAACCATGAAAGCAGCGCAGCAGGCGAGGAAAAGGACGTGAAACGCGGCCCACTGCCACGGCGCCGTAAAGTAGAAGAACACCGATTGCACCCAAGCATCAGGATTATCCCCGGGGACAACGGCGCGGGGCACGAAGCCCGTATCGCCCCAAAAATCGAATAGATAGGGCGTCGCCATCGCGAAGTGGAAGAGAAGTGCTGCGCCAAGGCCGATGCGCGCGATTTCCAACGGCGTCGTCGGCGCGGGCTGAAACCAAATCTGCGACCAGACTTCGTCGAATGCCGCGACCCGTTCCCGGACAAAGCTTCCCAACGTCATCCGGCGGGGCATGGAACCTGCTTAATCGTCTTCTCGGTCACAAACTCCGGGTCCCAGCGGTTCTTACCCGCCAAGAGATCCATGCGAGTGAACTCGTTTTCTTCAATCTCCAAGAGGGTGATTGACGCCGGCTGCATCGAGGCGTGCCTGCGGCAGTAATAGGCGGCAGCGTTATCGGCATACTCGTCAGGATTCTCGATAATTGCCGTATACCAGCCCCTGAACCAATAATAAGTGGGAGTAATCCAGCTGAATTCTGCTTCTGGGTCGAAAGTGCGTTTTTCTCCAGCTTTATCTTCAATGATGTAGCGAAATCGGGAGAGGTGCAGGCGGCCGGAATATGGCGCAAAGAAATTCCATGGATTATCCAGCCTGAGCAGCGACAGATAGGGTTGCAAAACCACACGGAGATTCTGCACCGTCGCACTGCTTAACGGCGCGGGTGCAACCACGAGGGCCAGTGTGTGCCAAGCGACGAAGACCGACATCGCAGTGTAAGTCAGGCGTTGCCGCCACGTACTCGAAACCATAATCGGACTGAATTCCCCGGGATGACCAGGGCCAAGCTTTTACACGAACGGGCCTGCTGTGGAAAGGCCTTGGCGATCCAACGAAAGAACAAAACGGCCTCGCTTGGGGCCAAGCGCGCGGAACAAGATCGCTTCCTTGAGCGGATTTTACGACGAGATACGGTCAAGTCGAAAGCGGGCTGCCAAGGGCATTTTGGTCAGTTTCCGCAACACTCTACGGCCAACTCGCGTTGACGATATCGCTGGTCACCGTTTCGACTTGCTGGCTGTACCGCTTCTCATAGAGCGTCATGAGCGCGTCGTGTGTCTCATCCGAGGAGCTGCAGAGCGCATCGGTGACAAGCACGACTCGATAACCGCGATCGACGCGCGCCGAGTACCGTGCTGAGAACGCACACATCGGTTTCCTGTAACTATGAGCGTGCCGGTGCCTCGCCCTCGAAGATGGCTTGGAGACCAGTCCGAAACCAAGGCGAGTAGGCGCGTTTGTCGACAACCGTGGCAGGCGGAACAAATACGCTCAAAGCCGGTACAAGCTCAATCATATCGCGGCCGAGCTTTTCCAGCGTCATTTGCGGCCACCGCTCATAATAACGCCGCCACGTGCCTTTGGCTGCGCCTGGATGACCAGCAGGAATGAAGCGGGTGAATACCGTGCGTTCGGGATGTGCGGTGACAAGATTGACGATCTTCGGCAGCACACGCGGCATCCAGGATGTGTGCCATTCCGTATGTTCGTAAAACAACTTCTGCATATCGACGCAAATGTGAATGCAGTTCGGTCCGAGATCGCCAAAAAGCAAGCGGTTTTCTACACTCGTCATTGCGGGACACTTACAAGGATTGCTTCCATAACGGTTTAGGCGGCCGACGGTCTCTATATGGAACTCCGAGGCCGTGGATGAGTTTCAGCTACGGCGAACAATCACAACTCGCCAGAACAAGGGAGTTCCAGTTATGGTTGATAAAAGTAAGGAGTCCGGACATTCGGGTCAAAGTAAAGGCGGCCAGCACAGCGGCGGCAACTTTAAAAACGATCCAAAGCGCGCCTCCGAGGCCGGTTAATGAGCGGAGTTGAAAATCGCTCTTTCCCGCACCGCCGGCGGCCAGACCGCCACCTCCGCACAAAGGTCATGGCAGTACCGCTCCAAGAGCGTAAGGATTATAGAGATGGCGAGTGAATTCGGCTGGCAGGTTTCTAAGAGCAAGGCGCCGTATCGGATGCCACGCAACGCTGATGAGGAGAATAAACACGCCTAACGTGAGCAAAGTTAGTGGTACAGACTCGCTTACAAAACTCTCCAGCCCGGTTCGTTTAACTAGAGTGACAAACGAAATCCCTGCATAGCTCATGCTTGATACGAGCAAGGCGCGGCGGTCGACAACAACTGCTACGGCCCCTAATAGCAGAAACACGGCGATGATCAAAAGAGCCTGTTCTCCTGTTA
>JBAUNL010000414.1:0-3509 GCA_049579205.1 Rhodomicrobium sp.
GGATGGGAAACGGGGTGATGGCCATAGGCCCCAAGCTACCGCGCCCATCCTCGACTCTACCAACGCAGACCAAGTCATTGTTTTCGATCCGAAGTCCGCTCTGCCCCTCGAAAGCCGTCACCACGCCTCATGGCAGGGATCGGCCGTTAGCAGGCCTTAACGGCCAAGACGCTTAGCGGGAAATTATTCCGCGCTCGCCGGAAGCCCCTCAGCCTGCCGCATTTTTGCTCTCGCCAGGATATTAAAAACGTCTTCGGCGTTGATCTCGGCGTTCTTGCTATCCACATCGGGCTCTTGGTCGCCAGAAACGAATCTGGTCAGGTCGGCACCGATGCCATCGCGAAGGCTTTCGAGGATTGTTTGTATAGTGTGCATTTGCCCACCTCTTCCGCCCCAGCTCAGTCTGACCTGATTCGCGAACGGAATGGAACATTAGCGGGGTTTTACGCGGCCACAAACCAGCGGAATCCGAGCCGCCTAATTTCAGCTGCCTCCAGATCGGGTTGAGGTCGCTTTTAGTATATCCGTATAAGAGAAGGTCTATTGCCTTGTCCAGGGGTGTGCAAGTTAGACCCTCGTTATCCTTCTACCCCCCTCTCCGCCAGCATAGCCTTAGCTGACTGAAGTGCTCTAACTTTCTGTTCTATATCGTTCTTTTTATTCTCGATTGGGCTACATTCGTAGGCTACAACCGGGCAATGAAAAAGATGGCGATCTCCTACATGGTCTCAAACGAGAACGGGCATTATCTCCAGAGACGTATCCCAAAAGACCTGCTTCCCCACTACCCCGAGAAGCGCTCTGGGATGATCAAACGCTACCTGGGAAGGGACAAAGCTCAGGCTAAGCGGAAGCTCATGGTTTTGCTTGCCCAGCTTGAAGAGGAGTGGGCCGCCAAGCGGAAGGGCGGCGGTGGCGCGGTTGAGCTATCCGATAAAGAGATCGAGAGGCTGACCGCGATCTGGCTCCACAACCTTCTCGATGAGGACGAGGAGCGCAGGCTGAACAGCAGCGAGGAGCTATACGCCAATGTTCACGACCAGCTCATCCAGCTTGGTGTTCCGTTCACGTGCCCTGCCCCACCTGAAAGAGAGATCATTGGGCTATCCAAACGTGAATATGAGAAGATGGCCGAGACCATCGACTTTGCGAGGGGTTTCTATGGTGACGCGCTCGCCAAGGGCAAGATCGATGTCATCGAGGAGGAGCTGGATGATCTTCTGGAGAGCGAAGGGATCGTCCTCTCTCGAAGAGAAGCTCGTCCTACAGGAAGCTCGCCTATTCAATCCTGAAGGCGATGATAAAGCTGCCCGGAGCCGCTAACGCCTTCTATGAGACGGCGATCTCCCAGCATTTGGAGATCGGCTTGGCTGCTCTCGACCTCCTCAAGGAGCGCCGCGACACGCTCCATTCGAGAAAGCTGCGGTCCTTTGACGAACCACCCTTTCGATGAGGTGGGAAGAAATGGGTTAGGCCTTGGAGTAATTGAGTTGAAGGCTGGAACGCTCTATATCAATATACATACCGCCGCGAACAAAGGCGGGGAAATCCGTGGCCAGCTTGCGGGCGGGAAATAGTTTGCGCTTCCGGCGAATACCGTTCACGGAGCCAGGATTCAAGGTTGCATCAGTTTTCCATACAACTGGCGTTGACTCTGAAATCGAATCAGACCATACGCCCCGCATTGTCCTTTCGGACGTGACGCCGGTGTCTCTTCTAGACCGCGTCCCGCATTTCCTCGATTTCGACAGGGTTTGTGAGAGTCTTTGCGAATGTTAGAAGTCGGCGTGCGGCTTCATTGCGCCATTCCGGGTACGGAAAAAAGCTGTGGCACCCCTTTAAGCCACTTTAAAACCTTGGTGGCATCGTCATCGCGGTCTGTCAGGATGACCCAGGCCAGAGACGCTGCGGCGAATGGCCTGCTCTCACCTGCCTCCCTCAGATTTTGCCAAGAACTTAAGCTTGGCGCAGTGGCTCGTCTTCGCCAACCTTGGCAGCTAAAGCGTTGGCCTCGTGCATGTTCTGCACAATTACCACGCTTGAGCTAGGGCGAGGAGAGCTTCACCGTTCGGCCCAGAATGCTGCAAAGATTGGTTCTGTGGTGGCTTGCTCACTGCGTAGGCGAGAAGCGCTAGCGTGGCCTCCGACCTTTCTCGATCCGGCGCCACCTGCGTCGCCCACCAACCTCATGCCAGCCACCATCAGATTGAGGGTCTCCGCACGGCAGTGACTACGATGATGGTCACGCAGCACAGATATTCGATCGAGTTCAAACGGCAGGAGTACCAGGCGAGCGAGACCCTGCACGGGCTCACCAAGCGGCACGGCATCAGCCGCCACCTGGTCCGCATTTGGGCGGCCAAGGCAGAGGCCGGCGAGTTCGATGACGATCTCGCGGCCCGGGTATCTTGCAGTGGTACGAGGCGCGCATCGTGCGGCCTTCTGTGATCACTCGCGCCTGCCCCCACTCGGTCTCTGGGGATGGGGACGCATTAAAGTCGATCGGGCAAGAGCCATCAGCTGGCATCCTGCGCTGACCGGGAGACCACGGGGCCGGCAGTCGCTTGAGCGGCTGGTGTGCAAGCTGGCACTCGAGAACGAATTTCTAAAGGGGGCTTCGCGGCACGTTCGCCAGCCGGCAAACGGGACCCACGTCCGTCAAGAACCCGGATAGGGCAGCGGCATAGCCAAGGCGGAAACCCACCTCTAAAGCTCGGAAACCGTCCAAGCGAACCGAGCCAAGATTCAGCTCATCAGTGATGGGACGAAACTCCTTTCACAACACGGCCCGCTACGTCTTTCGCAGCCGCATGCGAAATGTCCCCGAGGCTGAGCATGCCAACCAATCTCTTGTTCTCATCAATCACTGGAAGACGCCTGATTTTCTGTTTCTCCATTACTTCCATAGCCACTTCTAGGTCTTGATCGCCTCGGCAGTAGCTGATGCCTTTTGTCATTACGTCACGGGCGGTAAGTTTGGAGGCGTCTTTACCTTTCGCGACAGCACGGCAGACAATATCGCGATCTGTGACGATGCCAATCAGCCTATCGTTCTCCCCGATCGGGATCGCTCCGATATCTTCATCGGCCATCATTTTTGCAAGTTTTGGCAGAGGGGTGTCGGGTGATAACCAAACCGCACCCTCATGCATCGCTTTCTTAACTTTCATGGCGAAACTGCTCCTTACTTTTCAAGTGTTCAGCGCAGACTGCCCCATCCCGTGAGTTTGGTAAATATTTGTTAACAGGCTCTGAAGACCGTTAATGGCGCGATCCATGGGGCGGCATGGCCGCGAAGTTGGGCGTGATTCGCGGAAGGCAACAAAGGGCGCTTAGGCTGAAGGGTTCATGATCTTTTGCGGGTTTCGCTTTGAAGGGTTGTAGGATTGCTCAGCGTTCACTTGCGTCGCGGCCTGCACACTCGCGCGGTCACCCATACGTGACCCGCTATCCGAAGGCTTCAGCCATTACAACACAAAGGAAGATATCAGCCCCTGCCCGTTATGCAT
>JBAUNL010000415.1:0-4954 GCA_049579205.1 Rhodomicrobium sp.
GCATATTAAAGCGTTTGGCTGGGCTTTCTTGGACGGGCTTAGAGACCCGGTCAGCCTGAGCCTGGCTGCTCTTCTTTTTGCGAGCGTGCTTGTGTGTTCCTTGCTCCTTTGGGGTGCAGATTTCCTCAACTCCGCAGCGATCGCGTGGCGTGCTTTTAATGGGCCAGCAGTCGGCTCCCCGCCTTCAAAAGGGTCTGTCCCGATACTGATGGCTCCAAGAAACGCCTTCCCCATGCCGCAGAACAAGTCGCGGCTTATAGGTCCGGCGAAGCCGGAATGATGGGGCGCACAGATGATGAAAATTGCGTATACCTCGCGGACCAGCCGCAAAAGCTCCTGAGCCCTTAAACCTGTACGCGACAGTCATCCTTGCCGCCAGGCAGTCCTTTGTCCGCACGCGCCAATCATCCTCGCCGCAAGCCGGTCTGCCATGATGAGCGCCGTTTCATCGGGATGAAGGCTTGCATGCCCGATCATCTTCGCCAGCACCAGCTCATGCCGATCAGCATGCCTGCCCTTGTATTGGCTCCATGCTCGATGCGAGTGTTGTGGAAGACGGTTCGAGGGCGTGATCACCTTCCAGGAAGGCGAGCGAGGCGCTTTTCAGCTTGGCCAAGCTCTCGGCGCGAAGCTGGTCCTCATCAGTCCGAGCCGAGGGCAGCGAGGTCGCCTCAACGCTCGCATGCCACTTCTGATGCACGCCATGAAGAGTGCACGCGGGTCAACAGCGTACCAAAAATTCCGCCATCGCCGGCGGTGCGATCGGCATTGTCCTGTTGATGTCTATCTGGGCGCTGCCCCCACGCCCATTGGAAGTACTTCGGGATACCGCTATCACCACGGAAGCGGCAACGGCAGACGGTGAAGACATAGGCCGGCGCGGGCACTGGACATATGAGCGCCGGCGGAGCGATCCCAAGGCTGAAATAGATTCGACCAGGCTTTATTGCTATTTTGGCGCTCAATACCTGAGGTGGAGCCCATAGGGTCGCGTCGTCTCATGGCAGTCGGTCACAAACCACAACGCAGTTTCTTGGCGTATCCTTGCCGCCAGAATAGACTGAAGCTTTGTGATGTGCATACCACTTTGAAAGTGGTTCCTTGCACCGGCCGCGGTGGCCACACGCAGGTGCTTTACATTCGCATTTGCCTCCGGAGCGTTCAAAAGCCCGCTCAATGGTTCGTTTGTCAAAGGCCATAACTTATTCCTTGTGGCTCCTCAGGCCTTGACCTAAGGATATAACTATTTTTTCATATATAATTTTTTACTTTAAAATAGACGGCAAATGCAACAAAATCCCGGTCAAAAGCCGTTGCCGCAAGTATTTCGATCTAGCGTGCTTACGCTGACCAAGAGGTCTTTCCTGGTACCACGAAAACTTCATTAGGCGTGGCTCGCATGAGGCACACTCACGTGACGGCCGCTGGTCTCGTTGCGGAATCCGGCCTCGGCCGTCGCCGTGCCATGGTTTGGTGCCCGATCCAAGCTTAATGGCGGACAGCTTCCGCTTCCATCGTTCGATGAAGGCGTTCAAGCTTATCCGCAATAGTCGCTGCCTCTCCGAAGCTTGCAACATACGCAGGGGACGGAATTCGATATCCGCTGATGAGGAGGACTGCCGGTATCTCGGCTAAGCCAATTCGAAAGGCCGGATATTCAACATCCGGAGGAACCAGAAAGACGCGGAGATCCTGCTCGTTTAGCGTCGCCGTGTCATCGCACAGCGCACGCAGTGAGCGAATGATCTTAGGAATGTCCGCCTTGGGAAATCGATATGTCACTTCGCCTGCCTGAAAGATAACATGCGAATAATCGTCTGTGTGCCCAAACAGCAACTGAATCATATTTTCTCTCTCCCAGGCTCAAGCGGAGCAAAACTCCGCCATACGAGGACTCCTTAAACATGGAGCCCAAAGTCTTTCGTAACAAAATCAAAAGCTTGGAGCAGAATAGGACGGCTCTGATCGCCCACCGGCACCCAAGCCGTGGCCTACAAGCCGAGGCGGCTAAAGGGCGGGTGGCGCTCCGTCAGCCCTGCTTTCGTCCTACCTGCTTCGATAATGGCTTTTGCTTCGCCCAATGTCGTACTGTTCGTTACACCAAAAGCGGCCGCTTCAATCTTTTCCTGACAAAGTTCGATGTAATCGCCCATAATTTCGATATTGCCGCACGCCGCCGCGACCCAAACGCCTATCGCGCGCGCGAGCTCATCTGGGATCTCACAACCTAGACCGGCACTGCAAGCCTTCGAGACGAGTAGACTGAGCTCTGCTTTGAATTCATCAGCGGTCATTTTTTCATTCATCCCACTCATAACAAGCCTCCGATTACGATTATAAAGCCAAGCTATCGCCCGCAATGCTGCGAGCGCAAGGCGCGCGCCTGCCAAATCCACCGCCAATTCAAATCGAGGCCAGGACCGCGGCCGGCCGGTGGGCCAATCGCGGCCACCGTCAAATCCTTGGCGTTGCTATCGCATGCCGCCGGCGCCTCGTGAGGAAGGGTCAGGTGTGCGGTCGGCCAATGAATTGGCCGCCCCCCAAGGCCAGGACGGCCGTTGCGATGCCACGGGGAGGGCCCGCGGCCGGAATCCGGTTACGGCTTTGGTTACCCGCTCCCATTTCTCAAACTGTTCGATTGCCTTCAAGAGCGCGAAAATGATGCCGCGGTACGCGCAACTATCTCGCCGCCTGGCCGCAATAGCAATCTGCTCAGGCCAATGAGGGCGGCCTTCATGGCCCCGCTCAAGCGGATCTTAAAAGCTTCGGGAAACAGCTTCTTTGCCTGGCATGGGCTTGGCCAAGGAGAGGGAAGCGGGGTCTGCGGACCGCAAATGACTATAGACCCGGAAGACGAGCATCGATCCAAGGACAGAAAGCTGGATCAACATGCCAAGGCTCAGGCTTGCGAAATGCGCCGAAATGCAGCGGTTGCGCAACGGGTGCCTGGACGATTCCGCTTCCTCCATGGGGAAATGGAAACCCCTCGCGAGGATACCTGTCTTGAGACTGTGAAAGCAGTCCGGATCGATCCCTCTGCCGCCCTGAAGCCAAAGGGGGTACGCGAAATCGCGCTTGCACAGCGGATCGCGAGCCTGTTGCCTTTGCGGCCGATCCCGCTTTTTCAAGCGGCGCCCCTGGGGTTGCTGGGGTCTGTTGGCGAAGAGCCTATCGCTGATTTTGGTGAACAGGCAGAGAGCGTGGCTTTGCGTGGTTCTCGTCCTGGCGAGGAGGCGCGTTCCGCGCCCTCCATTCCTGACCAGGATGCAAGCCTGTAAATATTCCCGGCGCCGGGAAATTAGGTTTCCTAGGTTTGGAATAAAACTAGATACCTGGAAGAAATTGTGGCGCGCAAAGGAGGCCATGCGCCGGAGGGCGGTCTTGCGCCTGCGCCTATAAGAAGCCGCCAGCTTATGCACCAAGAAAGGGGCGGCAAAGGCGCGAGCATGCGCAGCGCCCATAAACACGCCTTTCCTTTTGCCGGTGGCGGTCCGGTGCGGCTGGGGGCCTCAGGTCGTGCCGGGCGATGACGTAGACAGTGTTCGGCGCCGGGCTAAACTAAATTTACCCCACGAGCGTGAATTTAGTCCGCGGATGTCGCACTGATCCTTGGGGTCCGGATCATTTTTGGATCAATTGGCCGGCGCCGTGCAAGGATTTGTGGACCGATCTTTGAAGATCATCTGCCTGAAGTTCCGGAACTGCTGTAATATAGTTCCCATGGAGAGGGCAGCAATCGGCAAGCTTTACCTTGGAGTTAGGTAATATTGACGCTCAACACGGCAAATTTTCCTGTCCATAGGCAAGTATGGCCTTGTTTTACTCGGAGTTGCCAGGCACTCTTTCATGCCGCGACCCGGAAAAGCTGGGGAAAGCTGTCTGGCATGTCCAGCCAGGTCCGCAGAGATGTTCAGGAGTTCTAAAATGACCCTCATGCCGCTCAAAAAGGAGATTGAGGCTGCAAAGACACTGCTAGTGCATCTGCGCGCGCTGCATTTGGCCGATGATGAGGCGGCAACCCATGATGCGATCGAGGGCGAGACCAACCTGTTCGAGGCCCTTGGCGAGGCGGTCAAGCAAAGCGGCGAGGACGAAGCCGCCATCAAGGCGCTCAAAGACTATCAGCAGACCATCCGGGCGCGCTGCGAGAGGCTCAAAAGCCGCATCGAGGCAACACGGGCTGCTATTGCCGCGGCCATGGAGGCGGCAGGCCTGAAGAAGGAGGTCACCCCTTTCGGCACGGTGTCGCTCGCCCATGCCAGGCCCAAAGCCATCATCATCGAGGAAGCCGATATACCGGTGCGGTTTTGGGTGACCCCGCCCCCGGTGCAGCCGGAGCCTTACATCGATGAGAAGGCGCTGCTGGAGGCGCTGCTGGCCTGCCCGCCCGGCCAGAGCATCGCGGGCGCGCAGCTTGCCAATGGCGGCTTCGTGGTCAGCATCCGGAGGCAATGATGAGCGGGCTCATCCGCTTCACCCCGGGCGATATCGCACTAATCAGACGGACGGTGGCCGTCTCCTGCAATGATGACGAGTTCAGAACCTTTATGCATCTCTGCCGCAGGACCGGCCTCGATCCCTTGCGCCGGCAGTGCTACGCCTTTGTCTTCCACAAGGACAACAAGGATCAGAGCTTTCGCAAGCTCACCCTTGTCACCGGCATCGAAGGCTTGCGCGCTATTGCCGCCCGCACCGGTGGCTACCGGCCGGATGAGAACGAGCCCAATTATCATTATCTGCCCGCAAAGCACGAGCGCGATCAAGAGCTCGCCAAAACGCGCAGCCTCGCCTCGCTCACCGATCGCCAAAAGGCGCTGGCCGAGATCGAGGCGGCGCTGCCGCCCGATCCCTTAAACCCGCTGGCGCTCGAGCGCGTGGTCACCCATGTCTGGAAACACGCCCATGGTAGCTGGCACCGATGTGCCGGTGAGGCCTTCTGGAGCGAGTTTGTGCC
>JBAUNL010000416.1:0-4480 GCA_049579205.1 Rhodomicrobium sp.
AGGACGCCCGATCAAGCTTACTACGGAGCGCACAGCTTGCCGCCAGTCCGCTTGGCGGCTTAACCCCGGCAGACGTTCCACTTATCGAAGCGGAAATTCTGTCCGAACAACCGGGGCCACCTCATACGGGCGAAGAAGAAAGAAGGGCATGGTGAAGGCGGGGATGCTCGCCGTCCTCGCTATTCTCTCTGCGGATTACATGAAAATACCGGCGGAAGAAATCTCTACCATTACCTCCGAACTGACGTTGCTTGGCGGGCGGCCCGTGTTTGGAAAAGGGCAATTTGCCGGCCTTTCCCCGAAACCCTTGCCTGTGACTCCGAACTGGCTGCCGATCAAAAACTACCCAAGCTACAGGACAGCGGATGCGGCTGCATCGGGCAAGCAGATGGTGGCTGCATGCATGGCCGACGCTGCGCTGCCGGAGATTATCGGGCCGGATGGCGGGCGCTGGAGCATGGGATGCCTGTGCGGCTTGATTTGACGCGGCCGCGCTAGGCGGCAAGAAAAGCGCGGGCCGCCATTCCCAACCATGCATAAGAGTCGGCACGGTTTGTCTTCCGCTCTCCTAAACGGCTAGGTCCAATAATATACTCCGCGAGTCGGACTGCTGAGTCCACGGCTGGTATAAAATGCTCAGTGGCCGGGATGGAGACTAGCTTTCGTGAGATTTTACGCCGAGTTTTCTTGGGGAGATCCATTGTCTCCCAGCGGCTACGTACCATAGGGGCGGATTTAACCGGCTTCATATCAATAGGCTCGACCCCATTTACGGAAAGGCACGCATTGACATAGGCACCCTGCTCGCATCGGACTTCTTCAGGCATCGAAATGAGGTCCCCGACGATCTGCTTCTTCCACTCATCCCAGCAGATCGCCGGACTGGAAAGCCCAAGAAGTCTCCGTGTTACCAGCAAGCCGTCAAGACATTGCGCAAAAATCGACCGACACCTCGGATCCAAATATTCCTCCCTTACGTCGGCCGCATTTTCCCTTCCGAAGCTCACATAGGCGGCGGATCCTGGTGTCATGAGTGCCCGACTGTTGCTAGCCGCCGAACGGCCGTAAACGGTTACTGGCCTGTGCAAGTGAAGATACGACTTTGCGAAGGCCAACGCGGCAAAGCCGCTGGCGTCAGGATACATGTAGTAATGATATCGACCCGTTATCGTGGTGATCCTGTCGGCCAGCCGCCGCGAGAGACAGCCGCAATGGACAACGGCAATTCCGGTCGCGCCACCACAAATGTTGCGCATGTATTCGGCCGTGTCGAAGCTTGTGATGCCGCCTCTCAGCTGAGAACGCCAGATGCGCAAACGGCCACATTCGCGCTCAATGGGCCAGAGGTAGCTAATCTCAGGCCAGCTCACAATATCCGGCTTCTTTTCCACCAGAACCGCAAGCAGATCTCTAATCCCGTTCGGAAGAACGGCATCGTCATCTCCAATATAAAGAATGTAATCACCTGAGGAATTTGAGAAAGCGGATGAAAAATTCTGGCTAACGGAAACCCGCTCGGGGGTTCTAACATATCGAATGCGGGGATCGCGCTTTTGATCAACAATTGCGGCAGTTTCATCCCGGCTTGCATTGTCACTTACGACGATTTCTATCCTGGAATCCTCGCATGCAATTGCCGTATTAAGGCAGTGGCGTAAATACCGGCCGCGTTCCCGGGTAGGGATGACGATCGATAATATTGGACGCGGGCTAGGGAGGCTCATCGCATCTCCAGGTTGGTAAGTACCAAAACAATTTCTGCCTAGTGCACCGGGTTAGTTAGAAGGGCCGAAGATGTCAAGACATGGGTTGCGGTGACAGTATCCAATAACCGTTAGTTGTGTATTGGATGTTGATGACCTGCGGTACCCGCGTTTGCCCCGTGAGCGCTAATAACTTTTAAGAATCATGTCTCAACGCGCAAGCGCGCCTGTTGGTGAAGCCCTAGATGCTCAACGGCGCAATGAACGCTAAAATTCACTACGGTCAATCGCTGAGCGCGAGGTGCCGTGCGCCATCGATTTTGCGCGCGACGCTTTTGGCCACGGTGCTACGGCTACACCCATAAATTCAAAACTGGCTTTCGCGATCCTATGAACGAAGTCTGCGATCCGGGATTTGCCGCTTCAGCACATTCGCGCAATCTCGCTCCGGCAATCCAGCTCAAATTTCTCATGTGTATTCACGTTGACTTTCTTGTGATTTCGACCCGGACCTCGAACGTCTCGCCATTGTCTTCAAACCAGCATGCTGGATGGCCTCTAAAGGTTCTCGCGCGTAGCCGGTTCAGGATGTCTCGCGCGGTATACTTTCCGTCGAGATCGAATCGGCTAGCTGGGTCGAGCTCCGAGCTGCGGTGGAATGAGCCAAGAGAAAGGTCTTGCGGAATCGAAGGGATCTCTCCTAGACGCAGTTTAGGATAGGTTTCAACAAACAATTTGAATATGGCCGCCTTAGCTTTGGAGTAAAGCGTTTCGCCAGTGTCTGTCCAGTCGTAAGGGATGCGATGCTGGGCGACGATGGGGCCGGAGTCTATGGCTTCGTTGACCTGATGCAGTGTCACGCCGAACGGCGCCTGCTCAACAAGTGCCCAAAAATTGGGGTGCGTTCCTCGGTTATGCGGCAGCAAGCTTGGATGTGTGTTGAAAAAGCCTCGTCGCGGAAGAGCTATCAGCTCCTCGCGAATTATGCGTGGCCACCACGCGAGAATGCCAAGATCAAAGAGCGTGTCCTTGAGTTGGGCCATAGCAGACTTTTCGGAAACGAATCGGAAAGTTTTAATCTGCGCCGCACGGCAAAGCTTGGTAATCTCATTATCCGCGACCGTGACGACTGTTCCAATATCGCTTGGGTAGTTCTCAATGAGGTATGCCGCGATGCGCTTCCCCATAATACCATCGGCCAGCAACACCAAATTCACATTAATTGTCCTTTTTAGAACCTGGGAAACACCGTTATCGATAAGGTGTTGACCATCACGGCGGTGTATCAACGCACTACGCATGTGCTGTTATAAGCCTTGTTGGGCTAAAATCCTGGGAAATTCACCACGATCAGCTTACCGTACATTCTCCGGTAAACTTTGCTTGAAACTAGCGACGCGAAACGGGGTATGTGGATAACAGGCATCTTGTGGCAGCGGTCCGCCGGAGGCACGCAACTCAATGCCGGGCGGAATCTGGTGGATCGGGCGGAGGCGCTTCGTCTCTATTCGGCTGCCGGAGCTTGGCTGACAGCGGAAGAAGACAAGAAAGGCATGCTGAAGGCTGGAATGCTCGCCGGCCTCGCTATCCTCTCTGCGGATTACATGAAAGTACCGGCGGAAGAAATCTCTACCATGACATCCGAGCTGACATTGCTTGGCGGGCGGCCCGTTTTTGGAAAAGGGCAGTTTGCCGGCCTTTCCCCCAAACCCTTGCCTGGAACTCCGAATTGGCTGCCGATTGGAAACTATCCAAGCTATAGGACAGCGGATGCGGCTGCATCGGGCAAGGAGATGGTGGCTGCATACATGGCCGATGCCGCTTTGCCCGATATTATCGGGCCGGATGGCGCGCGCTGGAGCATGGGATGCATGTGCGGCTTGATTTGATGCTGGCTCGCCGAATTGGGGGTTCGGTCGCTAGAGTGCTTTCAGGAAAAAGCCTGCCCTCCTGAAAATGGGGGGTGCGTTTTTCCGCCCGGAAAGCGCGACAAAACAATAAACTAGAGCGCATTTGGCGACTTGAAGAATTCGCTGAGTCGAAGCCGATGTTACGCTTTTCTCCGCACCGCTCGCCCGCGGGGACGAGCCTTCGATGCCGCCGGTGAGTTGAGAGACACAGCCAGGCCGGAAACTGCACGACAGCAACCATAACATAAATTATATGTTTGAAAGGTTGCCGCATGTTGGCTAGGACGGAAAAAAAGTTAGTATTGCCTCCGGTTTCAACGTGATTACAGCCGCTCAGCTCCGCGCCGCCCGAGCGCTCGCCGGCCTCGATCAGCGACAACTCGCTGAACAATCGGGTTTGTCGCTTCCAACCATTCAACGGATGGAATCGAGCAAAGGCGTTATTCGAGGTAACGTCGGATCGCTCACGAAACTCCTAGAGGCACTCAATGGCGCTGGCGTTGAGCTGATCTCCAACGGCGATGTGAGCCCGCGCGGCGGTCTCGGTGTACGTCTCACAAGTAATCGGCAGTGACACACCTACTCTCTCACGACTTGTTATGCGCGCTCGCCCTGGAAATCACATTCGACTTGCCGGCCGAAGCGAAGGGCACTACGTTCATCGGACGTCTTATCTCGCGCGGGTTTGGATAAGCCAATAAGTAAGATGCCGGGGATGAGAATGTCCCGTTTCAACACTAATACCGTATCCGGTTGATTAGTTCGCCTCGTTTGGCTTTGGCCACCAATGGAAGAGCGCGCTAGCCCGGATCGCATCGCGCTGCTCGATCAGGGCGACGCAGCGCTCGCTGACAACCCTTTCGAGAT